>NZ_JXQR01000001.1:0-31878 GCF_000834715.1 Flavobacterium sp. MEB061
TTTTTTCACATCAAATAAAAAAATAATAAATAAAAGAATGTTCATTCATTTATTATTTTAACTTTGCTAAAAATAGTTGTCATGAGAATAAGAGATACAGATAAAGAAAATTTGGTCATTGAAAATGCAATCGATCAAATTGTACGAGATGGATTTCAGGGTTTTAGCATGAATAAATTAGCAAAAGCCTGTTCTATTTCTGTCGCCACTTTATATATCTATTACAAAGACAAAGATGATTTAATTCAAAAAATAGGCGGAAAAATGGCATTAAAGTTCTTTTCGGGAACGGTTAAAGATTTTTCGCCGGATATGTCCTTTGAAGAAGGTTTGTGGAAACAATGGGAAAACCGCGCCAACTTTACGATGAAATATCCAAAAGAAGTTGCATTTTTTGAAATAATCAAACATTCGCCTCACGCAGAAACTATTTTAGATTCAATTAAAGAGTTTTCAGATTTCAGGGCTATTATGAAACAGTTTATTGACAACGGACTGAAAAATAAAGAGCTAATTCCGATGACATTTGAAGCTTTTTGGAGCATCGCTTATGGGCCATTATATACTTTACTGAATTTTCATACCGAAGGTAAAAGTATGGGAGGAAAACCATTTGTGTTGACCAAAGAAATAATGAGAGAAGCTTTTCAGGCCACTATTAAAGCATTAAAACCATGAAAAATTATGGAAACAGATTTACACAAAATACACATTTTTAAAACAAACATTGATAAAATATTTCCGGATTGTGCCATCAATACAACATTGGGCAATCACAATGATATTCAGCAATGGAGTGTCGATTGTGAAGATGTCGATCGTGTACTTCGCGTTGTTTCAGAAACGCTGCAGCCAGAAGTAATTATCGGCATCATCAATGAACTTGGCCACGAGTGCCAGGAATTACCTTAATCAAAATATCACCAATCTTATATGGAAAAAAATACAACAGAAAGCTTTGCTTTTACTTCACATCAAAAAATAATTATTGCCATACTGGCACTTTTACAATTTACCGTTATACTCGATTTTATGGTAATTTCCCCATTGGGAGATATCCTGATGAAAACATTGGATATGACAACTGCAAACTTTGGTTTTGCTGTTTCTGCTTACGCCTTTAGTGCCGGAATTTCGGGATTGCTTGCTGCAGGTTTTGCTGATAAGTTTGACAGAAAAAAACTCTTGATTTTCTTTTATACCGGTTTTATTATCGGAACTGTTTTTTGTGCCCTTTCTACAAGTTATTTAATGTTGCTGATGGCAAGAATCGTTACCGGACTTTTTGGTGGCGTTATTGGTTCGGTTTCATTGGCAATTGTAACCGATTTATTTGTTATTCAGCAAAGAGGGCGTGTCATGGGTTTTATTCAAATGGCATTTGCAACCAGTCAGATTTTGGGTATTCCGGTAGGATTATATTTTGCCAATAACTGGGGCTGGCATTCAGCATTTATTATGATTGCCGTTTTAGGGGCGCTTATTTTAATTGCCATAATTACGCAAATGCAGCCCATAACAAAACACTTAGAACTACAGTCGGAAAAAAATCCTTTTTTACATCTTTGGCACACATTAAGCAACAAACATTATCAGGTAGGATTTACAGCAATTGCCTTTCTTTCTGTTGGAGGTTTTATGCTGCAGCCATTCGGTACCGCCTATTTGGTAAACAACATTCATATCAGTCATCTTCAATTGCCAATGGTATTTTTCTTCACCGGACTTTCGGTGCTTTTTATAATGCCTTTGATTGGAAAACTGAGTGATAAAATAAGTAAGTTTAAATTGTTTGCGGCAGGATCTGTGATTTCTGTTATAATGATTTTAATTTACACCAATCTTGATCCAATTCCGTTATGGGAAATTGTCGTAATCAATATGATTCTTTTTATGGGAATTATGAGCCGTATGATTCCCGCAACAACCCTTAATACAGCAATTCCTGAAATGAAAGATCGTGGTGCTTATATGTCTATTACTTCATCTTTGCAACAAATTGCAGGTGGAATTGCAGCCGTTTGTGCCGGGTTTATTGTTCATCAGGAAACAAAAACTTCGCCATTAGAAAACTATGACATATTGGGTTATGTAATTGCAGTCGTTACATTAATGACAGTATTTTTAATGTGGCGGGTAAACCAATTGGCAAAATCAAAAGATAAAGCTTTGGAAACGCCTGTTATTATCGAATAAAATTTCAAAATACTTAAAATAAAAATCCTTGTAAACATAAGTTTACAAGGATTTTTTATGTTTAATCCGTAAATGTAATATCGAAAAAAATAAGTCGTATTGCTTGTTTTTTACAGTCTTATTCTGCAGTTCCCGAAGAGGAACAGGATTACTACATATCAAACTGTCATAGCTGTCAAAATGGTAAACGAAAACTTCTTTAAAAGACTCGAAAAAATCATTGACAACTCAAAATCAAACATCATTTTGAACGTTTATTACTAATAAATCGTAATGGTCAAAATAACCTTATAAATAAATTAATTATTTGCTAAATGCTTATATTTACTGATGATTGTTCTTATTTAGTAGAATAAAAAAATGATTTATTCAAAAAAATAATTACAAAATCGTTTTAGTAATTGTTTTTGCATATATTTGTGATATCGTTAATAAGCTTACAAAACCACAATCTGCTGAATGAAAAAGATTACTATTAAGGATATTGCTACAGAAGCCGAAGTATCCATATCTACGGTATCTTTTGTCATTAATGGTAAGGGAGAGAAAATGGGAATTAGTGGTGCTGTTATTAAAAAAGTACAAGATGTAGCAGAAAGGCTTCACTATAGACCAAGCATGATAGCGACCAGTCTTAGAACCGGAAAAACGCGATCTATTGGTTTAATTGTTGAAGATATTTCCAATCAGTTCTTTGCTGATTTGGCCAGAGTAATTGAAGACGAAGCTAAAAATATCGATTACAGAGTTTTTTATTGCAGTACAGGCGATGATGATGAACGTTCACAAGAATTAATACATAGTCTTTTGCAGGCAAACGTAGATGGTTTTATTATAACTCCCACAAAAAATCTGGAAGAAAGTGTTGAACTTCTTATAAAATTGAAAAAACCCGTAGTTTTAATAGACAGGTATTTTCCAGGACAAAGAGTAAGCCATGTTGCAATGGATAATTACGAAGCATCAAATTCAGCTACCAAATTCCTGATTAATAAAGGCTGTAAGAATATTGCAGTTGTTAATAATACGTCTGAAATGATTCAGATGTCATTGAGAGAAGATGGTTGCAGAGACGCGTTGAAAGAAGCGGGAATTTATAAAGATTCACTTGTTCTTCACATGGAATACCACAGCAATGAACAAAACAGAATTGCAGCTGTAGTAGAATTTTTTCAGAAGAATAAAGAAATTGATGCCGTTATATTTCTAACGAATTATATGGGACTTACAGGTTTACAAGCTTTTAAAGATATGGGAATCAGAATTCCGGAGGATATTTCGGTTGTTAGTTTTGACGATCATGACAGTTTTAAATTACATACGCCAACCATTACAGTGATTGAACAGCCAATAAAAGAAATTGCTGTTAAATCGATACAATTGTTAATGAGTCAAATGACTGATATGGAGGTTTATAAAGTAGAAAAGAGCCTTAAAAAAGGAAAATTAATTATAAGAGAATCGGTGTAAAAACCAGCTTGAAATAGGAAAAAAATAAAAGCAAATTGATTTTGTTTTTTTTTAACCGTTTTTACTAAATCGTTTTAGTAAAATTTTAGTTGAGTAAAATAAATAATCCGCAATACAGTTATATCTGGTTTGCTATATCGATTGCGTAAAATATAGAAAGTCTATGTTGCTATTAACCAATAGTATTCAATGCGTGGAGACCACTGAATACCATATACAATTGAGTTCAAATTTTTATTAATTATTAAAACAAGCAGATTAAACAAAACAAAACAAAATCAAAACAAAATTAAACCAAAAAATGCTTATGAAACGAATATTGGCAATGTTAGCGATGGTGTTGTTGAGCAGCTTAGGAGCTGTAGCACAAAACCGCTTAATAACAGGCATAGTAGCAGATGGAGACAACAAGGGAGTTGTTGCTGCATCAATCGAAGTTCAGGGAAAACCTTTTAGCGCAATTACAGACGCAGAAGGTCGATTTAGAATGAACGTTCCCGAAGGTAAGGTTACTTTGAATGTATCTTCTATGGGTTTTGTATCAAAATCAGTAGTACTTCAGGAAAATGAAACCAGAATTTCAGTTGTATTAGTAGAAAATACACAGGAATTAAAAGATGTTGTAGTAACTTCATTTGGAGTTAAAAAACAAAGAAAAAGTTTAGGTTATGCCGTTGGAGAATTAAAAGGTGATGAGCTGACAAAAAACAAAGAAATCAATTTAGGAAATGCACTTCAGGGAAAAATTGCCGG
Organism: Flavobacterium sp. MEB061; assembly: GCF_000834715.1. NCBI lineage: Bacteria > Pseudomonadati > Bacteroidota > Flavobacteriia > Flavobacteriales > Flavobacteriaceae > Flavobacterium > Flavobacterium sp. MEB061. The sequence goes on from NZ_JXQR01000001.1 coordinate 4,420, forward strand.
AGTAAACGTTTCTGCGCCCGTTACAGGTCCATCCGGGTCAAGTCGTGTTGTAATTCGTGGAGCAACTTCTGCTTCAGGACTTAACCAGCCCTTATATGTTGTAGATGGTATTCCGATAGACAATAGTCAGCAAGGAAATGCCGGAATGTACGGAGGAGCAGATAAAGGAGATGGAATGTCTTCTTTTAATCCGGATGATATCGCTTCGATGTCGGTATTAAAAGGTAGTGCAGCTTCTGCACTTTACGGGTACAGAGGATCAAACGGTGTTATTTTGATTACAACTAAAAAAGGAAAAAGCGGAACTGGAATTGGAGTAGATTTTAGTACAAATTCTACCTTCAATACACCGGCAAGTTTATTAAGATGGCAGGATCAATACGGAGCTGGAGCGCCTGTAAATGGTGTTGCAACAAGATTTACAAGTTTACAGGAACTTAGGGATTCTTACTATTTTGCCTGGGGTGATAAATACGACGGAACCCCTTCTATTGGTATCGATGGAACGACAAGACCATATCAGGCATACGGACAAGACAACGTTAAAAATTTCTACAGAACCGGATATTCTTTCAGTAATACTTTAGCAATTTCCGGAGGAAACGAAACGACTAATTTCAGGTTATCTTTTGGAAATACTAAAGACGAATCTATTTTGCCAGGAACGAACTTTGGAAGAAATAACGTGACTTTGAGCTTGAATTCAGCGCCAAACAAAAAGGTAAGCATAGAGACAAATGCACAGTATATTTCTGAGAAAAGTCATAACAGACCTTATTTGAATGACTCTCCAAGAAACCCGTCTTTTCCGGTTACTTTTATGACTCCGGGAACAGACATTAGATGGATCAACAATGCATATGATGAAAATGGAGGAGAGGCAGACTATTTTGCCTCAAATGTATATCAGACAAATCCATATTTTGCTACGCAGGAAGACCTGAACAACGATCTTAGAAAACGTTTTATAGGTTCTGCAAAAGTAAATTATAATATTACCGATAAAATTTACGCAAAAGCTGTAGTGGGTATCGATGATATTAATTATGAATTTACAGAGATCGAACCAACCGGAATTAACTATGCACCGGGAGGAGCTTATGAAAACACAGTTCAAAACCGTTCTGAGTTTAATGCTTCAGGTTATTTAGGATACAAAGGCGATATCGTTAAAAATCTTTCTTTAGATGCTTTTATCGGAGCAAACCGTCAGGATAACAGAATGAGTGGTATTAAAATGAGAGGAAATAACTTCATAGTTCCGTTCAAGTATTTTTATGCAAACACTCAGCCTGTAAAAACAGAAAAATTATTTTCTGAAAGCCAGGTAAATTCACTTTTTTATTCAGCAGATTTAGGGTATAAAGATTTCTTGTATGTGAGTTTAACGGGCCGTGAAGATTGGTTTTCAACTTTAGATCCGGCAAATAACAGTACTTTTTACCCATCTGTGAGTACGAGTTTTATTTATTCTGAAGTAATTAAATTACCGGAATGGATGTCTTATGGTAAAATTAGAGCAGGTTGGGGTAATGTTGGTGGAGCTTTGCCGGATGCTTATGCTTTATCACTAACTTATACTGCGCCAGACGGACAAACAGATTCGCAAGGACAGCCAATTTTAGGTATTAATGGAGAAACAGTTCCAAACAAATATTTAAAACCTTATAATGTAAGTACAATCGAATTTGGTTTCGAAAATACATTTTTCAACAACAGATTAAGTACAGATTTGACTTTTTACCAAAAAAGAACAACGAATGATATTGCCGATGCTGATATTTCTAAAGCTTCCGGTTACAGAACTACAAAAATCAATGTGGGAGAAATCCTGAATCAGGGTGTTGAATTTGCCGTAAATGTAAAAGCAGTAAAAACACCTAATTTTAGCTGGAGTGTTGGTTACAATTTTGCTTACAACGAAAGTGAAGTTGTTAATCTTTCCGATAAAATTCCAACAAAACTTTTAGATGATAACAGAGATGCAAGAGCTTCAGTAGTATTAGAGAAAGGACAGCCTTTTGGTGTAATCAAAGCTTATGATTATTTGAGAGATGCAAACGGAAATATTGTACTTGACCCAAGCGGTAAATTCCTTAGAGGAAACTTAATCATTGCAGGACAAGGTGTTGCGCCAACTTCAATGGGACTTTCAAATGATTTCTCTTATAAAAATTTCACACTTTCTGTTTTCGTAGATGCGAAATTTGGAGGAGAAATTTATTCTGCAACAAACCAATTAGGAATGCGTTACGGATTATCTGAAGCTTCGCTTCCTGGCCGTGAAGGCGGAGTTGCAGTTTCAGGAACTGATACTAACGGAAATCCTGTAAACACAACCGTTTCTGCATACGATTACTGGAGAAGTTATAGCGATGTAACATCAAATTTTGTTTACGATGCTGATTTTGTAAAACTAAGAGCAATCTCTTTTAGCTACAATTTTCCAAAAGAGTATATCAAAAAAACACCTTTCCAATCGATTAGTTTAGCATTCTCTGCCCATAATTTATGGACAATTTATGACAAAGTGCCTAATATCGATCCAGAGTCAAACTATAATAATAGTAATGCTCAGGGACTTGAAAGAGCTTCTATGCCTTTGACAAGAAATTATGGTTTAACACTTAATGTCAAATTCTAATAATAAAAAGATGAAAAATAAAGCTATAAAAATATTTTGTATCGCAATTGTTAGTGCCATGACATTAGCATCATGCGATAAAGGATTTGAAGAAATGAATACGAATCCAAATGCCTTAACAGATCCTGCAATAAAATCGATGTTTACACTTGCTGAGATTTATGTTGACGGTCAGGATTTTTCTAATACACGAGGAAATAACATTTATGCAGCACAAATCGTACAGCAATTTTCTTCACCAGGAGGAGCAGGTTCAAAATACACCTATTCTTCTGAATATTCAGCGGCTCTTTTTGGAGAATCTTACGGAAAAGGATTGAACCAGATTTATCAGTTAATGTCGGTTTTACCAAACACTGATGAAAATTCAAACACAATTCAGGCTTTAAGAATTATGAAAGTTTTAATGTTTCAAAAACTAACAGATACTTATGGAGAAGTTCCTTATTTTGAAGCAGGAAAAGGATACAATGGAAATATTTTTACCCCAAAATATGACACTCAGGAAGCTATTTACAATGACCTTTTAAAAGAATTAGACGAAGCCGGAACAGCGTTGGATGCTAACAAAGGTTTTGTTGGTGCAGCAGATTTGTATTACCAAAGCGATGTTGCAAGATGGAAAAAATTGGCCAATTCCGTAATGCTAAGAGTAGCGATGCGTTTATCTAAAGTAAATCCGGCTAAGGCTAAAGAATATGTAGAAAAAGCAGTTTCAAAAGGTGTTTTTACTTCAAATGATGACAGCCTTGTTTTAAAACATGATGCAGGTCCGCAAGGAGTTAGAACAAATCCTATCACTTCTGCATGGGTTACAAATGATTTAAACAAAGGAGAAGCAAATATAAAATTCAGTAAAACATTTATCGATTTATTGAAAAACACAAACGATCCGCGTTTAAGAATCTATGCTAAATTAGAAGCAACGGGAGATAACAACCCTGCAAACCAACAAGGTCTTGCCAATGATGCTAAAGACTTTCCGGGAGGAGACAAAAAAGTTTTCTCAGACCCAAATACTTCAACCGTATTACGTTTAGATGCACCAACATTAATTATGTCATATGCCGAAGTTCAATACATATTGGCAGAAGCAGCAGTAAAAGGCTGGAACGTTGGCGGAAGTGCACAGCAATATTATGAAAACGGTGTAAAAGCAGCAATGGAAATACTAACCATTTTTGGAGACAAAGTTCCAGCCGTTACAAGTGCAGAATACAACACTTACATCACCACTTATCCGTTTAAAACTGCAGGAACTGATGCTGAAAAAATCGAACAGATTATCACTCAAAAATGGATTGTATTGTTGTTTAATGGTTTTGAAGCTTTTTCAGAATACAGAAGAACAGGATATCCGGTTTTAGTTCCGGTAAATGATCCTACGGGAGAAACAAACGGAACAATTCCGAGAAGATTAATCTACGATCAGTCAGAGCTTTTAACAAATGCAGATAATTATCAACAAGCAATAAGCCGTCAGGGATTAGACAGAATGACAACCAGAATCTGGTGGGATAAGCAATAGTTTAAATTTAGTCAGTTAGTTGAGTTTTTGACTTAAGCCGGGTAGGATTACCTGTACCGCGCCCGGCTTATTTTTTTTGAAGGTTCAGAGGTTCAGAGGTTCAAAGAGACAAAGCTTTGCGAACTTATATCAACTTTTATGTTCAAAGCTTCAAAAAAACTTTGCGTCCCGAGGCTTCGGGATTGCGTAAAACCTTTGCGAACTCTGCGGTTAAATTTTTATGTTCAAAAGGAAGAAAAAATTACACTTTGCAGTAAATTTATATTCAAAGATTATCAGAAAAAATCCGCCTAAATCCGTGTCATCCGCGTTCCATTACTTGCAGCAAAAAAATAAAAAATGAAATTTATAAAAAACTTTTATTGGTTAATATGTCTTTATATTGCGAATCTCTCATTTGTAGTCAATGCTCAAAATATTGATATAAAAGAAGATTGGCAATATCGGGAAATAAAAACTGATAAATGGTTTCCAGCCACAGTGCCGGGAGAAATTCACACTGATTTACTGAATAATAAAGCAATTCCGGATCCATTTTACAGAGACAATGAAAAAAAAGTACAATGGATAGAAAAGAAAGATTGGGAATACAAAACTACTTTTAAAGTTACCGCATCAACATTAAAAAAGAAAAATACAGAACTGGTTTTTGACGGTTTAGATACCTACGCAACAGTTTATCTAAACAACCAATTGATTTTAACAGCCAATAACATGTTCCGTCAATGGCGTGTAGATGTAAAGAAGATTTTAAAATCAGGAAATAATGATTTGGTTGTCGTTTTCAAATCGGCGCAAAATGTAGTCGATTCACTGGCAAAAAAAGATTTGCCCTTTATAATTCCGGACAATCCACGAGCTTATGTTCGCAAAGCACAATACCATTTTGGATGGGATTGGGGACCAAAATTCACCACATGTGGAATATGGAAAACACCACGTTTAGAAGCTTACGATGAAAAATCTTCGGAGAAACCATACGTTCTAAATCGCAAAATAGAATTAATACAACAGCCAGACAGTCTTGGTAAATCATTTTATTTTAAAATTGATGGAAAACCAGTTTATATGAAAGGCGCTAATTATATCCCGTCTGATGCTTTTCTTTCGAGAATGAACAAAAAAGAATATGAAAAAGTAATTGCTCTTGCCAAAGATGCCAATATGAATATGCTTCGTGTTTGGGGCGGCGGTATTTACGAGGACGATTATTTTTATGATTTATGTGATAAATACGGAATCAATGTCTGGCAGGATTTTATGTTTGCCGGAACAATGGTGCCGGGCGACAAAGCTTTTTTTGACAATGTAAAAGAAGAAGTTCAGTATCAGGTAAAACGCCTGCGACATCATCCAAGTATCGTTTTATGGTGCGGTAACAACGAAAGCGATGAGGCTTTTAAAAGTTGGGGATGGCAAAAAAGCATGAAAATGTCCAAACAAGATTCAACCCGTTTGTGGCATGATTACGTAAGATTGTTTCACGACAGTATTCCGAAATGGGTAAAAGAAGTCGACGGAAAAAGACCTTATATTAGTTCTTCACCTTTATTTCATTGGTCAAAAGAAAAAAGTACTACCCAGGGCGACAGTCATTATTGGGGAACGTGGTGGGGTTTGCAGGATATTGAAATCACAGAGAAAAAAACAGGGCGTTTTGTGAGCGAATACGGAATGGAAGCAATGCCTAATTATTCTTCAATAGAAAAATTTACCTTGCCCGAAGATCGGTACTTATACTCGGATATTCTCGAAGCACATCAAAAAGCCGGAAAAGGATTTATGAAATTAGAATCTTATTTGAATCGCTATTTCATCAGTTCAGAAAAAATAAAAAAGATGTCTGTTGAAGATTATACCTATCTCACACAATGTCTGCAATATTTTGCCTTAAAAAATATCATCGGAATCCATCGTTCAAAAGCACCCTACAATATGGGAACTTTAGTCTGGCAACTCAACGATTGCTGGCCCGTAGCAAGCTGGAGCGTAACCGATTATTACGATCGACAGCCCAAAGCGGCATGGTATGCAATGAAAGAAGCCTATCGGGATGACAAAACCCCTGAAATTGAGTTAACACGCCCAATCGATTTAAAACTCGAAGATCCAAAATTAACATGGGTAGTAAAAGGAAATAAAGTAACTTTAAAAGCTGTGAAACCAGCAAAATACGTATGTATTTCCATAAAAGGATATACCGGAAAATGGAGCGATAATTACATTGATCTGAAAGAAGGAGAAGAAAAAACAATTTCTTTTGAAGGGAAAATAGATAAGCCGGTTTTAAAAGTCTATTCGCTTTTTGAGGTTTTGAAGAAATATTAATTAAGGTTCAAAGTTACAAAGGTTCAAAGCGACAAAGGTTTTCCGTAGAGACGCACAGCAGTGCTTCTATTTAGGTCCAAAATTTAGAGAAAATAGCACATAAATTTGTGTCATCCGCGTTCCATCACGCAATTAAATAAAAAATATAGAATAATGTTTACAAAGTATAACAAAACAGTCTTTACCAGTATTTTAGCGATAAGCCTATTTTTTGCAAATCCCGCAATTTCACAGCAAAAGAAAACAAAAGAAAAAAGTATCGATTACACACAATATGTAAATCCCTTAATAGGTTCAGCAGGGCATGGTCATGTTTTTGTGGGCGCGAATGTTCCTTTTGGAGCCGTTCAGTTAGGACCCGTAAATATTTTTGAAGGCTGGGATTGGTGTAGCGGTTACAACTATGCCAGTAATACCATTTTAGGTTTTACGCACACGCATTTAAGCGGAACCGGAATTGGAGATTTAAACGATATTCTGTTACTTCCTGTTTCAGGGAAAGTGCCGCTTTTTAAAGGCACAAAAGAAGATATGGTAAACGGTTACGGTTCTTATTTTTCTCATGAAAATGAAATTAGCAAACCCGGTTATTACAGTGTTTTGCTTGATAAATATAAAATTAAAGCAGAACTAACAGCCAGCGAAAGAGTTGGTTTTCATAAATATACTTTTAACGGTGCTACAGATTCTCATATCTTATTAGATCTTGCCGATGGTGTAGGATGGGATAAACCCGTAAAAACGTTCATTAAAAAAATAAACGACAAGACAATTGTTGGTTATCGTTTCTCTTCGGGATGGGCTGTCGATCAGCGTGTTTATTTTGCGATTGAATTTTCTGAACCTATTTCAAATCTGGCATTATACGATGATAGAACTGCAGTTTCAGGAAACGAAGGCGAAGGTTTAAAAATGAAAGCAGTTTTAGATTTTACATCTTTAAAAAACAAACAGGTTTTAGTAAAAGTTGGAATTTCCCCGGTAAGTTACGAGAATGCATTAGGAAACATAAAAACCGAAATTCCGAATTGGGATTTTGACAAAACAGTCAAAGAAGCCACCTCAAAATGGAACAATGAATTAAGCAAAATTCAGATCAAAGCCAATGATAAAACGATGAAGGTTTTTTATACTTCATTGTATCACACGGCATTCGCACCTTCAATTTTTAATGATGCAAACGGAGATTACAGAGGAACAGACAAAAAGGTTTACGAAAAAGCCAATTTTACCAACTACACGACTTTTTCTCTTTGGGATACGTATCGTGGTTTACATCCTTTATACACCATTACGCAGCCGGATAAAATTAATGACATTGTAAAATCATTTTTGGCGATTTACCAACAGCAGGGAAGATTACCCGTTTGGCATTTAATGGGCAATGAAACCAATACTATGAACGGAAATCATTCGATCGCAGTAATTGTAGACGCCTATTTAAAAGGCTACAGAGATTATGATACTAATTTAGCGTACGAAGCCATCAAAAAAACGGCCATGCAAACCCGTGACGGAATGGATTATGTTCAGAAATTAGAATATATTCCTGCTGATAAAATGCTGGAATCTGTTGGGAATGCTTTAGAATATGCTATTGATGATTATTGTGTGGCGCAAATGGCAAAAGCCTTAAACAAGACAGAAGATTATACTTATTTCACAAAAAGAGCCAATTTATACAAACTTTATTTTGATAAAGAAACCACTTTCATGCGTGGAAAATTAACCGATGGAAATTGGAGAACACCTTTTAATCCGCTTTCGTCAGCACACCGAAAAGACGATTATGTAGAAGGAAATGCATGGCAATATACCTGGCTGGTTCCACAGGATCCGTATGGTTTAATAGATTTGTTTGGAAGCGAAACTAAGTTTTTAGAAAAATTAGACCAATTATTTCTGATAACAGATAAAGTAGAAGGTGAAGAAGTTTCTCCGGATATCAGTGGTTTAATCGGACAATATGCACAAGGAAACGAGCCAAATCATCATATTCCGTATTTGTATGCATACGCAGGCCAGCCTTGGAAAACTGCAAAATTAATTCGCGAAATTGATGATAAATTTTATTCGACAAAACCAGACGGATTATGCGGAAATGAAGATTTAGGGCAAATGTCGGCCTGGTATGTTTTATCCTCAATGGGATTTTATTCTGTTAATCCCGCAAATGGAATTTATGTTTTAGGAAGTCCATTGGTAAACGAAGCCACAATTCATCACAAAAAAAGCATCTCATTTACATTGAAAGCAATCGATAACAGTGCCATAAATATCTATATTCAAAAAGCAACATACAACGGAAAACCGTATACAAAATCATACATCACACACGATATGATTGCAAAAGGAGGAGAATTGAAATTATTTATGGGAAGCAAGCCTTCGGCGACTTTTGGGGTTAAAAAAGAAGACAGGCCTCAATAATTGTAGATTTAAGAATGTTGATTTTAGATTTAAGAATTGAGGATCATCTCCTGCAAGGTTTTCAAAACCTTGTAGGTATAGTTTAAGTTTTCGGGTGTTTTTTAGAATAAAAATATATAATACCTACAAGGTTTTGAAAACCTTGCAGAATAATAAAAATAGTAGATGAAAATAAGATATTTATTTTTTTTAGGGTTAATACAATTTTGTGTTTTTGTAAACGCGCAGGAAAAATCTATAGATCCCGTAGAATATGTAAACCCGTTAATGGGAACACAGTCGTTGCCCAATCTTTCAAACGGAAATACCTATCCAGCAATTTGCAGGCCTTGGGGAATGAATTTCTGGACGCCGCAAACCGGTAAAATGGGAGACGGATGGGCGTATACTTATACCGCCGAAAAAATTAGAGGATTTAAGCAAACGCATCAGCCTTCGCCGTGGATGAACGATTACGGACAATTTTCGATTATGCCCGTAACCGGAAAAATAGTTTTTGACGAAACAGAAAGAGCAAGCTGGTTCAGCCATAAAGCTGAGGTTTCAAAACCATATTACTACAGCGTTTATCTTGCTGATTATGATGTTACGACAGAAATTACAGCAACAGAAAGAGCAGCACATTTTCAAATTACATTTCCAGAAAACGAGAAATCTTCGATAGTTGTTGATGCATTTGATAAAGGATCTTACATCAAAATAATTCCATCAGAAAATAAAATTATAGGTTATACAACACGCAACAGTGGCGGAGTTCCAACGAATTTTAAAAACTATTTTGTTTTGGTATTCGACAAACCTTTTGCATCCAATTATACCTGGCATGATAAAATTTTAGAAAAAGATAAATTAGAAAAAACTAATATTCATGTGGGTGCAATAGTCACTTTTAAAACCAAAAAAGGAGAAATAATAAATGTAAAAACTGCTTCATCATTTATTAGTCCGGAACAAGCGGAATTGAATTTGAAGAACGAATTAGGTACATCATCATTTCAGGAAACTTTAGAAAACTCTAAAAAAGAATGGAATACTGTTTTGAGTAAAGTTAAAGCCGAAGGTGGAACTGAAGAACAGCTAAAAACATTTTATTCGTGTTTATATCGCGCGACTTGTTTTCCTCAAAAACAATATGAAATAGATGCTAGTGGCGATGTTATTCATTACAGTCCATACAACGGCAAGGTTTTACCGGGCTATATGTACGCAGGAACAGGATTTTGGGATACGTTTCGTGCTCTTTATCCATTGCTAAATTTGGTTTATCCTTCGATAAATAAAGAAATGCAGGAAGGCTTAATTAATGATTATAACGAGGGCGGATTTTTGCCGGAATGGTCAAGTCCCGGTTTTAGAAATGTGATGGTTGGAAATAATTCTGCCTCAGTAGTTTCTGATGCTTATATGAAAGGGTTGCGTGGTTACGACATCAATAAATTGTATGAAGCCTTAGTGCACGGCGCCAACAATGAAGGACCGATGGATGCTGTGGGCAGAAAAGGAGTTTCGTATTATAATACATTAGGCTATGTTCCTTATAATGTAAAAATCAACGAGAATGCTGCCAGAACGCTTGAATATGCTTATGATGATTTCGCGATCTGGAAACTGGCAAAAGCCTTAGACCGTCCAAATAAAGAGATTAAGTTATTCGAAAAAAGAATGATGAATTATAAAAATCTCTATAATCCGGCGATCGGATTAATGAGTGGAAGAAATCTGGACGGAAGTTTTCCTGCCAATTTTAATCCGCTAAAATGGGGAGATGCTTTTACAGAAGGAAATGCCTGGCATTATAGCTGGAGCGTTTTTCATGACATACAGGGTTTGATTGATTTAATGGGCGGTGAGAAAAATTTCACAGCAAAATTAGATGCTGTTTTTACAACGCCTCCGGTTTTTGATGACAGTTATTACGGATCTGTAATTCATGAAATCCGAGAAATGCAAATCATGAATATGGGGCAATATGCGCACGGAAACCAACCCATTCAGCATATGATATATTTGTATAATTATGCAGGAGAACCGTGGAAAACACAATATTGGTCCAGAGAAGTAATGAATCGTTTATACAAACCAACACCCGACGGATATTGTGGTGATGAAGATAACGGACAAACTTCTGCCTGGTATATTTTCTCTGCAATGGGATTTTATCCGGTTTGCCCCGCAACAGAAGAGTATGTTTTGGGAGCGCCTTTGTTTAAAAAAGTGACTTTACAACTAGAAAATGGAAAACAGTTTATTATCAACGCTCCCGATAATTCTGAAATTAACCGATATGTCGAAGAGTTAGAATGGGGCAATAAAAATTATTCCAATAATTATATCAACCATTTTGATGTATTAGAAGGCGGCGAATTAAATTTCGATATGACAAGTTCTCCTAATTTAAAAAGAGGAACTTCAGCAAAAAACTATCCTTATTCTTATTCAAATTCAAAATAATATTATGCACTCACGTAGAAAATTTATAAAAAATACAGGCATTTTTTCTGCCGGATTATTGGCACTTCAAACCGATGTTTTTGCACTTCCGTCAGATACTTTCAATTTTGCGCTTAAAGATTTTATCAGCAAAAGGCCACCATTGGCCGAAAGGAAATTTACAAGCGAAGCTGTAGAAAAAGCAATTGTTCGCATCAAAAAACAAATCGCTAATCCGGAGCTTGCGTGGCTGTTCGAAAATTGTTTTCCAAATACTTTAGACACCACAGTTGATTTTGAAATTATTGATGGAAAACCCGATACTTACGTCATTACCGGCGATATCGATGCGATGTGGCTTCGGGATAGTACCGCTCAGATCTGGCCGTACATTCCGTTTGTAAAAGAAGATAAAAAACTGGCAGAATTGCTAAAAGGCGTAATCAATCGTCAGGCAAAATGTATTTTGTTAGATCCTTATGCCAATGCCTTTTATAAAGATTTTACAAAAGAAAGCGAGTGGAAAAATGATTTAACCAAAATGCAGCCCGGAATTCATGAACGCAAATGGGAAATAGACAGTTTATGTTACCCAATTCGCCTGGCGCATGGCTACTGGAAGGAGACCGGAGACATAAGCTTATTTGATAGTAAGTGGAAAGAAGCCATGCTTTTGGTATTACAAACATTTAAAGAACAGCAAAGATTAGACGGAAAAGGCGGTCCTTATAGTTTTCAGCGTCAAACGGCGTGGGCAACAGATGGCGTTCCGTTAGGCGGATACGGATATCCTGTAAAACCTTGCGGACTAATTGTTTCGACTTTCAGACCAAGTGATGACAGTACGTTATTTGGCTATTTAATTCCGAGTAATATGTTTGCGATTGAAGTACTTGGATATCTAATCGAAATTTTCTCTTTGCCAGCCTTAAAAGATGATAATCTGGTTGCTAAAGCCAAAGAACTAAGAGATCAGGTTCAGAAAGGATTAGAAGAAAACGGAATCATCGAACATCCGAAATTTGGAAAAATAATTGCTTTTGAAGTAAACGGATACGGCAGTTTTCATATGATGGATGATGCCAATGTTCCTTCGTTATTGTCATTGCCGTATTTAGGTGCAATAGAGCCTGATAATCAGCTTTATTTGAATACGAGAAAAGTAGTGCTTTCAGAAAACAATCCGTTTTTCTACAAAGGAAAAGCAGGAGAAGGAATTGGCGGCCCGCATACGGGAGTTGATACGATTTGGCCAATGAGTATAGTTTTGAGAGCGATTACAAGTGTTGATGAAAAAGAAATCAAAATGTGTATCAGTAATTTGATCAAAACTAATGCAGATACCGGTTTTATGCACGAATCATTTCATAAAGATGATGTTGCCAAATTTACCCGAAAATGGTTTGCTTGGGCAAATACACTTTTTGGAGAAATGATTGTTCATACGAGCATCAAATATCCTCAGATTTTAAAAGATAAAAACATTTAATTAAAAAAATATTAAACCATTAAGAGATTAAGTAAAATTAAGTAATTGTACTTGATTTAATTCTATGTGTCTTAATCTCTTAATGGTAAAAAAAGACAAAAGCATGAATAAAAATTACGCTGTAGGAATAGATATTGGAGGAACACATATTACCGCTGCGGTTATCAATATTTTAGATATGAAAGTGATTGACTTTTCGCTGCATAAAGAATGTTTCGATTCTAATATGCCGGTTGAAAAAGTCATGGCTGTTTGGAAAAAAGCAATTGAAATTTCGATTGGAAATTCAAAAATAAAAAACATAAAAGGTCTGGCGATTTGTATGCCAGGCCCGTTTGATTATGAAAACGGAATTTGCCGGATCAAAGACCAATCAAAATACGAACATTTTTACGGTTTAAATGTGCGTGATTTGCTTCACGAAACACTAAATCTTTCAAGCGATTTTCCAATTCTTTTTGAAAATGATGCCGTTTGTTTTGGAAAAGGCGAAGTATTTAAAAATGCGGCTAATCTTTCAAAAAAAGTAATGGCAGTAACTCTGGGAACCGGACTTGGCGCTTGTTTTATTGATAAAGGAGTTTCGATTTCTACCGGAGAATCAGTTCCTCAGGATGGAGAAATCTGGAACCTTCCGTATAAAACCGGAATTGCCGAAGATTACGTTTCAGTTCGCGGACTTTTAAATAGCTATAAATCGTTAACCGGAAAAAAACTGAATAACGGGTTAGAACTTTTTAATTTGGCTGTAGCCGAAGATAAAATTGCCATACAGGTTTTTGAAGAAATGGGCGAGGATCTGGCTTTGGTTGTGATTTCGTGGTTAGAAAAATTTGGAGCAGAAAGTTTTATTATTGGCGGAAAAATAGCAAATGCAAGTGAATTTTTCCTGAATTCCTTCAACAGAAAATTAAAAGAAAACGGAGTTGAAATCACGGTTTCTATTTCTGTAGATAATGAAATTGCGGCATTATTGGGAGCTGCGAGTTTGCTTTATGTTAGTGATTTTTAAAATAATAATAATTATAATCTCCAATATACTATTGAAGATACTGAAAGCATAATAAGAAAAATTATTTTTTCATGGTGTTGCAATGTACATTTCTCCAAGGAATATTTTTAAATGAGCATTATTGATGAATTATAAATTAATAATAATCATAAACAAAAAATATCATGAAACTCTTTCGGTACACATCAAGAAAGTTTACTCCTGAAAAAGAAGAGTAACAAAATTTATTTTAGCACTAATTTTTTAATATTTAAGAAGCAAACCGTAAATATCTTGATAAAAATATGTTTTATAGATCTACATTTTGTATGTTTGTCGAGTCATAAAACTACTTATCTTTCTTACAAAAAAGAGATGAATAATAAAATGTGGTTTTTCGTAAAACAAATTTCGTAATCAAATATTCATCACAATGGCGAAGCCAATCAAAAATACTCCTGTTTTAAGAGGTAAAGAAGCTGTTAACTTTTATAAATCTATCGATTCTAATAGAGATAAAAAAGTTAGTGTTGATACTTTAAATTCAATTCGAACTGACGCGAATAAATTAAAAGAAATTCTAAAGATAAATTAATGCCCTTAACTGGTTTTTCATTTTCCAGATTAAATTCTACAACAAACATACTTCCTTTTGAATGTGGTGACGAAGATTTGAATAGCTTCCTTAACAATAAAGCTATCCCTTATAAAAAAGAACTGCTGGCTACCACTTATTTACTCGAAAGTGGGGATAGAACAATAGCTTATTTAAGTATTTACAATGATGCTTTAGCTGTTCAGGAGAAGGATTTTGCTTCAAAAGGTGCTTTCAACAGATTATTAAAAGAAATGCTTTCACATCCTAAAAGGCATTTGCGACAATTTCCTGCAATCAAAATTGGAAGACTAGCAGTTTGTGAATCAACAAAAAAAGAACGAAAAGGAATTGGCAAAGCATTGGTAAATTTTGTTATTGATTTAGCTTTGGAACAAAATATTAGCTGCGCATGTCAGTTAATAACTGTTGATGCATATAGTCAATCATTAGATTTTTATAAAAAATTAGGTTTCAAGTTTCTTACAGATAGTGATGAAGACGATGATACAAGACAAATGTATCTCGATCTTAGACCACTGATGAACACAGCTTACGATATTGCATAGAAAAGAAAACCGCCCGAGTAATAAGGAGGTTTTAATATTTTGAGCACACATGTACAGCAACTTTAGAGTAAGAAGTAAACATTCGTCAGAATTAATCAAAGTAAGATAAATTGTTTTCCAGCACTTAATGATTTATAATATTATAGCCATAAGCAAATTCATCACTTCAGTCATAGTTTAGATTCTGAAATAGAACATAATTCTAGCTCGAAGATATTCTTAGTTACTTTGGATATATACAAAGATTAAATTATGCCAGAAAAGGCTGCCTGGCAAAAGGCAACCTTTAATGACTAATAAAAAATAAAAAAGTATTCTTAAGTTCTTATTTTTCCGGATTTACCTTTCCGGATTCATAATTACCTCAACACTATTAGAACTATCCAAAATTTGCTTGCTTAACTGCTGAATAGTTTTCTGATTAATTTTAGAAATTAAATTTTTATAATCCGCGTCCTGTAAAAACCGAACCTGATTCATTGTAATATTATAGATTTTATCACTCCAGAAAGAATTGGTTTTCATCGATTCTTCTCTGTTTTTCAAAAGTGCTTTTTTAATGTCTTCCAAATCATTTGCATTAACCGGTTTCGATTTTAAATCATTGATTTCCTGCCATACAATTTGCATTAATTTCTCTTGTTTGTCAGGATTACAATCAAAACTCAAAGAAAGATCAAATGCTTGTTTTGGTGTTGTCAAAAGACTTCCGCTCACATTTACGCCATAACTTCCGCCTTCTTCCTCGCGAATGGTCTGCAAAAAGCGTTTCGAAAGCAATTCGCCAATAACATACATGCCAAGAGCATTCTCTTCGCTGTATTCCATTTTACCGGTTATACTCAAATAGGCTGTGGTTTTTGCCACTTCCATTGGACGTTTAAACACTACTTTGGTTTTTCCTTTGGCAGGTTCTATATTATGATCTTTAAAAGTTTCTGTTGCAGCGGGATTGCTTTTAATATTTCCGATATATTTCTGAATTAAACCTAAAGCCGAATCCGGAATGTTTCCAACAAAAACAAAAGTAAAATCAGCAGCGTTATTGATTCTCTGTTTATAGATTTGCTCTGCTTTTTTGAGGTCAATATTTTTTAGAAATTCTTCATTAAAAAGAAAAGTTCTCGGATTATGGTTTGAATTTGCCAATGCAACCGTATCATTAAAAGCATTGTCATTATCTTTTTTAAGATTTTCTAAACGGTTTTGATATTGCGATTTTAAAATCTCAAAAATAGTAGGATCAAAACGTGGCGCTTCAAAAGAAAGATACAGCAATTGCAGCATCGTTTCAAGATCAGCCTGATTGCTACTTCCTTGAAAACCTTCGGTGTTGTCTGTTATGAAAGGCGAAGCCTGAGCTACTTTTCCGGTTAGTTTTTCTTTTAATGCCGTAATGTCAAAATTGCCCAATCCGGAAGATCTTGCCAATGTGGTTGCAATTTCTGCAGAGGCCAAATCTTCTGTTTTTACCAAAGATTTTCCACCTTTTCCAAAAGCACTAAATACAATCTGATCCTGAGAGTAAGTGGTTGGCAAAATAATTACTTTTGCACCATTTTCAAGCGTATAACCTTTTGCTTTGTCTATTCCGGCAATTTCAAACGTACTTTTTACAGCGACAGGTTTTAGGTCTGAAGCAATTAAGGGTTCTTTGTTTTCTTTTTTAGAATAAGGTTCCAAAGTCATACTTTCTACCTTTTTCATTACCTCGACAACAGCTTCTTTTTTAGGGAATTCATTCTGGTCTTTATCAGAACCGCTAATTAAAACGACCTGATTTGTAGGCTGCTGAATGGTTTTCGCGTAAGCGTTTAATTCTTCCAGCGAAATGTTTTTTAGGATCCCAACAATAAGATCATAATCATCTTCTGGCGAAAGAAAAGGCTTTGCTTTCAGGAAATAATTGGTCAGTTTATCGGCCCAATCATCGCTGTTTACTTTGTCTTTATTTTTAATGAAATCATCATAAGAGCTTATGAAGTTTTTCTTGGTTCGCTCTAATTCTGATTGAATTGCGCCGTATCTTTTCATTCTTTCGGTTTCGGTATACACTTCTTCAAAAGAGGCTAATACTTTTCCTTTTTTGGCTAAAGCCGAAATATTAAAAGAAGTGTTTAATCTTGAAATTGGCTCAAAATAGGTTTTTAAACTCAAACTCGAATTTTGGTTTTTCAGTAATAATTCTTTCAAACGATTGTTTAGAATACTAGTGTACAAAGAATTCATAACATTTTTTCTGGTAACCGAAACATCTTTTACCAATGGTTCATCCAGAACATATTGCAACGTAATGCTGGTTGATGAAGCTTCTTTATCAGTAGCGATGCCAAAATACAATTCGTTGTGTTTCGGAATATCAAAATACTTTCTTTCTGCCACTTTTTTAGCCAGCGGAATAGTCGAAAATATGGTTTTAACTTTTTGTTCAATAGCTTTTACATCAATATCTCCTACAATAATTACAGCTTGTAAATCCGGGCGATACCATTTTTTGTAATAATTTCTAAGTTCTTCGTATTTGAAATTATTAATGATGTTTAAATCACCAATAACATCTCTTTGCGCATATTTTGAACCTTTGTATAAAAACTGATCCATTTGACCTTTTAGACGAAAATCGCTTGTTCGTCTTGTTCTCCATTCTTCTCTGATTACACCTCTTTCGGCATCTATTTCTTCATTTGTTAATGAAAGAGAACCAGACCAGTCGTGCAATACCCAAAGTGTAGAATCGATAAGCGTTTCATTATTTACCGGAACGCCGCTAATGTTGTAAACTGTTTCATCCTGAGCAGTATAAGCGTTAATGTCTTTACCAAAACTTACGCCGTCTTTTTCGAGCATTTTGATAATTCCTTTGCCTTTAAAATGTTCTGTTCCGTTAAAAGCCATGTGTTCTAAAAAGTGTGCCAATCCGTTTTGATTGTCTTCTTCGAGAATGGCACCCACATTTTGAACAAAGTAAAAACTGGCGCGGTCTTTTGGTTCTTCATTATGCAGAATATAATAGGTTAAACCGTTTTTAAGTTTACCGGTTGTTACGTTTTTATCCAGCGGAATTGTGGTTTTGAACTGAGCTAATGCGCCTTGAAAAGACAACACTAAAAGTCCAATGATGATATTTTTTTTAGTATTCATTTTGTTGTTTTTTATCTTCTGTTTCTTCTAATTAATATAAAAGCGCCAGCAGCTATTATCAATAACGGAAATATAGCGATGAAGGTAATTTTAGTGATAAAAACCTGATTTGAGCTTACCATTATTTTATTATCTGTAGATTTGGGACGTGTGGTATCAATAGGAAATTCGTAATTGCTGAACCACGTAAAAACATCGGTAAAAAACTGAAATGTTCCTGATTGCTGACGGCCTAATTCCGCGTTGCCCATGAAATCGGCATCTCCGGCCACAATTATTTTTTGCGATTTACCGTTAATATTTCTCGTTAAGGCTACAACAAGCGGTACAGCTTTGGTCGATGGCTGTTTCTTTAAATCTTGAGAAATGGAACTAATTCCTGCTGGAGATTCCCAAACCGGCTGACTGTTTGTTTTTAATAATGGTGTTACTTTAAATCCTGCATCTTTTGCAGTAATGATTCCGCTGCTTCCCAAAAGAGGAATTGTATATTGACTTTTATGTAATTTAATAACCGTTGTGTCAATTGTTTTTTCAAATTCAGTAACGAGATAATCCGGCGCATTTGTTTCGCTTTCCTGAACCAATGTTTGTTTGGTAAAACCTAAACCTAATTTGGCTGTAATTGGAGTTAATGCTGTGTTGGTTTCAGGTTCTGCCAAAAGCATTACGTTTTTTCCCTGATCGATATATTGGCTGATGCGATCAATGGCGCCCTGGCTTAACTGCGTTTTCGGATCGGCAACAATTAAAATATCAGTTTGTTGCGGAATATTCTGTGCATTAATGTCTACAGAAGCAACATCAAATCCCTGATTGATTAAAGAGTTTCTGAAGGTTATTTCGTTGAAACCTATTTTGTAATTTTTGTCTCCATTTTTTTCAATGCTTCTTTCCATGTTTCCTGTAGCAAAAACAATTTTTACAGGAGTTGTAACCAAACGTTTTAATGAAGCTGAAATTTCTTTTTCAAAAGGAATTTTAAACATGTCATCGTACATACGTAAGTAAGTTTTCTTTCCGTTGTATTCAACCGTTCTCACAACTCTGTTTTGTTCTGGTTTTAAGTTGATTATTTTGTTTATTTCGGCAGGAGAGTATAATTTTTTTAGTTTTATATCCTGAGTTTCCAGCAATTTTTCTGCCAGTTGTTTGTCATTCAATCCCGGATTTTGCTCATACAAGGCTGTGTTTGTAGACGTATCGTAATAATACACATAATCCATTTCTATCTGAGGTAAAAAACGAGAGTATTTGTCAAAACTGGCAAAATCCTGATTTTGAGAATACGGCATACCCATATAATAATTAATATCTAACAGGTTGACATAAGTGGTGATTTTGATAGGGCCGTCGATCTTTTTTACAATTTCCTGACTTGCTTTGGTTAGTGTTCTGTCGTTTGTGCGCGTCATATCTGCATAAAAAGTCAAAGGAGCTCTGGAAGTAATATAACCAAGTGAAAATATTGCAACGATTAATCCGCTATATTTTAAAACTCTTTTAGAAACTGTCTGAGCATCTCTGCCTGTTTGTAATTTAAAAATACTCAAGCCAATAAAAAGCGTACTCACCAAAATAAAATAAAGTACATCTTTGCTCACAATAAGTCCTTCGATCATTTCATTGGCACGGCCGGAAATAGAAAGGAAATAGGTAAGATCTTTGACATAATCAATATCCTGCCATAGTTTGCCTACAAAGTTTAAACCTGCTAAAACTACTAAAGTACTAATGGCAGCCACAACCTGATAAGAGGTAAGGCAAGACATGAACAAACCAATTGCAGCGTACGTGCAAACCAATAAATACAAGCCCAAAAGGCCCGATAAAACGAAACTAATGTCTAAATTATCAATACAAAAATAAGCGGAGACACCTATTAAGCCCAGAATTGCCATAAATAGTAAGCAGTAACCGGCAATGGCGAGAAATTTACCCAGTACAATATCTTTAATTTGGATGGGTGATGAAAGTAAAAGTTTGATAGAACCGCTATTGATTTCGCGGCTTATTAATCCCATCGTTAATAGCGGAACATAGAGGTATAAATAATTTTGCATTTCGGTAAAAAGACCACTAAAACCCGAAAATATGACTTGTGTCATGTTATCCATGTTTTGTCCCATTTTTTGACCCTTTTCAAAACGTTCGAGTGTGTCAAAGAATTTCCAGCTGGACTGGATCGAAAATATTACTAAAACAACCCATGCAACAGGCGAATAAAACATGGTGTTGAGTTCTGTTTTAGCGATTCTATATATTGTTTTCATTTGTGTATTTTTTAAGAAGTAGGAGAGTTTTTAGAAGGCGCTTTTTTAGATAATTGTGCAAAAATTTCATCAAGAGAAACTTTCTCAAATTGAATTTCACGTAATTTCCAGTTGTTATAAACGCTGAGCGCTACAATTTTTTCGGCGATTTCCTGTGTACCTTCAAAAGTGATCTGCATTTTTTTATCCGAAAGAAAAACAGCTTTTAGAACTTCAGGAATATCTTTTATAACCTTAATTTCAGGCGGATTTTCAAAGCTTACTGTTAAAGTATTTGCTTCGATGTGATTGTTAAAAGCTTCGAGAGAATCTGCAAAAACCATGTGTCCGTTTTCGATCATTCTAATTTCCTGACAGGTTGCCTGAACTTCAGATAAAATGTGAGAAGAGAAGATAACCGCTTTATCTTTTGAGATTTTCTTGATTAAATTTCTAACTTCTAAAATCTGGTTAGGATCCAGTCCGTTTGTTGGCTCATCTAAAACTATTAATTTCGGTTCGTGAATAATGGCCTGTGCAATTCCCACACGCTGTCTGTATCCTCCTGATAAATTGCGGATTAAACGATTGCTAAAATGCGAAATTCCGCATTGTTCCTTAGCTCTTTCCACGGCATTTTTTAAATCTTCTTTTTTTACATGACGTAATTCTGCACAATGCGTTAAGTATTCATTTACCGTTAAATCTAAATGCAAAGGCGGTGTTTGAGGCAAAAATCCAATCAGTTTTTTAGCTTCAACAGGGTTTTCTTTTAAATTTATTCCGTCGATAAAAATGTTGCCTTTGGTTTGGTTTAAAACCCCGCAAAGAATATTCATGGTGGTCGATTTTCCTGCTCCGTTAGATCCCAGAAGCCCTAAAATCCTGTTTTCTTTAATTTCAAAACTAATATTTTGTATCGCCCAATCCTTACTATATTGATGCGACAAGTCCTCAACTCTTACAATTGTTGTTTCCATAGTGTTTTTTAAAATGCAGGAATGTATTTTTACTGAAAACACATTCCCGCATTATTTTAATATTTAGTATCCTGTATTTTGAATTAAGAAGGGATTCGAACGAATAGCATCTTCGGGAATTGGATATAAATTATCCGTAGTTTTCCAGATTTTATCGGCTAAAACAGAAAGTGTTTCATCAAGTTTTCCTGTTCTTTTAAGATCCAGCCATCTGTGACCGCATTCTGCAAAAAACTCACGTTGTCTTTCCAAAGCAATTAAATCTGATAACTGGGTAGGGTCTGTTAAAGATGTTGATTCTAATAATGCTCTGTTTCTGATTACATTGATATCTTCCTGAGCGCCAGTAATATTATTTAATTTCACACGGGCTTCTGCTCTTATCAGATAAAGTTCTGCTAATCTTAATATTGTAGAACGCTCTGCAGGAGAATCATTAAAGTTATTTTTGTATTTATAGGGTGCAATGCCCAAAAAGACGCCGGCATTGTTACTGATATCAATTGTCCAGTTTGTTTTTCTGTCATCACCGGTTTCAAAAAGAGCATTCCCTTTTCTTAGTAATAAAGTACCGCCGGATGTAAATACTGCAGATCCTTCATAAGTATAGGTTACATTAAAATACGGTATTTGCAGGATAGCTTCTTCGTTATCAGCAATAAACGGATTGTTGGTATCTGTTAAACCGGTAACGATTTTGTAAGTGTCGCTTTGGTTTATTACGGCAGAGGCATGAGCATCAGCTTCATTCCAATTGCCTAAATACAAATTTACTCTTGCCAATAAAGTTTCGGCAGCCCATTTTGTAGCTCTGATTCTTTCGTCATCATAATTGTCATAATTAACCGGAAGATCTTTTGAAGCATCTGTAAGGTCCAGAACAATTTGAGCATAAACAGCCTCCTGAGCAGTTTTTGGTGCTAAGGCAGTTACGTCTATATTTGTCGATAATATTAAAGGTACATCACCCCAAATATTGGTTAGGTAAAAATGGGCATAAGCTCTTAAAAATTTTGCTTCGGCAAGCCATTGTTTGCTTTTAGCAGGATTAAGTGTAGTGCTTTTGCTAATTCCTTCTATTACATTATTAGCATTATAAATCGTTTTATAAAATTGGGCCCACATGCTGCTCATCGATCCGTCATTTTCAGGGATTTCGTTAGAACTGTAAACATTGGCAATACCTGTTCTGGGAACTAACTCATCTGAAGTTTCGCCAAGAACAGTATGTATATCACTATAATAAGCAGATTCAACCATGCTTTGGTAAATTCCGTTTACGGCAGCTTCGGCAGTAACATCTGATTGGTATACCGTTGAAGATGATAACTGATTACTTGGCAAATCAACATCTAGCGCATCATCGCAGCCTGTAAGTCCTGCTAAAAGAAAAAACGAAAATATATAAGTATATTTAGTATAATAATTTTTCATGATTTTTAGATTTAAAATGTAAACTGAGTTCCAAGAGTGATTGTACGCATAGGAGGTAAAGCCAAACCTTGCGTTTCAGGATCAAGTCCTTTGTATTTAGTAAAAGTTACCAAATTCTGGCCCTGAAGTGAAATACGAATACTCTGCAATATTTTTTGCGTAGCAGTATCTAAAGGGATCATGTAAGAAGCACTCACATTTTTAAGTTTGATGTACGAAGTATCTGTTATAGTGGCAGTAGAGCCTAAATAATTAAAGAAACTATTTTGAAAACCTGAACTCAAAACATTTCCTTGTGCCACATAATTATTATATTCATCAACCTGATAATTGCTAATGCTATACGGATAACCCGGTTGTGCTCCAGTAGTAGCCATTAATGTAGTACCTTCCTGTTTTACAAACTGAAATAAAAAGTCTAATGAGAATTTTTTGTAACTAATTGTATTAGAGATTCCTCCGTAATATTTAGGATAAGTTGGCCCATAATATTGTCTGTCGCCTCTGCCGGTCTCAGCAAGTCCGTTTGATATTCTGCCATCTCCGTTTACATCTTGAAACTGAGCAATTCCAGCATCATTTACACCTGTAAAAGTGTGTAAATATCGGCTGTTTAATGGTTTTCCAACGATATATTGCGTGTAGTAACTTGTAAATTCGATACCATCAAATCTGTTCAGTTTATTAGAATTGGTCGAAATATTAAAAGAAGTAGACCAGTTTAAGTTTTTAGTGTGAATGTTTGTTGTACCAAGAGTAAACTCCCATCCCGTGTTTTCAACCTCAGCGGGTAAATTTGCCGTGTATGATGTAAATCCTGCCTGAGAGCTAAGTGTATAGCCCACCAATTGATTGCTGGATGTATTTTTATAATAAGCAGCAGTAAAGGAAACACGATCATTAAGGAAACTTAAATCAATAGCCGCTTCAAATTTCTTTGTTAATCCCCATTTAATGTTAGGGTTTTGAATTCTGGCAGCTGTCATAGATGGATTTCCATCACCATAAGTTCGAGTGTCAAAAGTATCGGCATATTGATAATCTCCAATTTCATCGCTTCCTATTTCTCCATAACTTGAGCGGATTTTTCCAAAGCTTAATACCGTAATATCTTTCATGAAATTTTCTTCTGTAAAAGCCCATGCTGCACCAATAGAACCAAAATTTCCAAAACGGTTGTTTGCTCCAAAACGAGACGAACCATCTCTTCTAAAGTTGATATTCAAAATATATTTATTGGCAATATTGTAGTTAACTCTGCTAAAAAGAGAAATGTATTTGTATTCTGAACTGCCGTTGTAAGCCGTTATATTTTCTGCAGTGCCTAAATTTCCAATTAAATTATCTGAACTGTAACCGCTTGAACTTACATAAGAAGGCATTTCAGATTTTCTGTTTTGCCAGGAACCTCCAACCAAAGCAGATAAATTTCCTTTCCATAATTCAGTCGTATAATTCAGCTGAGGTTCTACAGAAAAATTATTCGTGTTATTGGTCGAAACTGTATAGGATCTTGAAAAGTTTAAATCAAAACCGTTAGCTTCTGAATAGGCAAAATTACCAGATGATGCAGGCAAAGTTTGCTTGCTCTGCATTTGGGCTCTTCCGTAACCTAAATCTGTTTTAAAAGAAAATCCTTTTGCAATTTCATACTGAACGCTGAAACTTGTAATCAGGTTTATTCCTTTATCATCGACTCTTTTACCTAAAGCGCCAATAGGATTGATGTCGCTAAAATAATCCGGTGACCAGTACAAGCTTCCGTCTGCATTATATAAAGGACGGTTTGGTGCTGTACCCACCGCATAAGTTGTAATATCAAAGAAAGGAAGTTTGTTATTATCTGTAGCAAAAATAACAGAAGCTCCTAATTTTAGTTTTTTATCCAGCGTAGTGTGGTTGACATTAAAGTTGGTAGAAAATTTATTATAACTAAAATCTCCGGGAACCACAGTGGTTTCTTTGTGATAAGCGGCACTTAATAGGAAATTCGTAGTATCACTTCCGCCTTTTAAGGAAGCCGAAAAATTATTAAAGTTTGCTGTCCCTCCAATTAATTTTTTCTGCCAGTTGGTTTGCGCATTCGGATCCCAGTCTGTAAGGGCAATACCATTGCTATCAACATCTGCAACATCGCCATTATTGTTCAAAGCCGTTTGCAGCATATTTAGGTAAGCCGGAGTATCTAGTGTTTTTACCATGTGTGCTACCTCAGAAACTCCTGAATTGGTAGTTACAGTAAATTCTGTTTCTCCTGATTTTCCTTTTTTGGTTGTAATAAGTACAACGCCATTTGCTCCTCTTGAACCATAAATAGCCGTTGCATCAGCATCTTTCAAGATTTCGATGCTTTCGATATCATTAGGATTGATAATATTAAGCGGACTTGTAGATTTTTGAGCACCTTGTATCACATTATCCTGCTGTACCTGCTCTTTAATATCGTTTCCAATATAAGGAACACCGTCTACAATATAAAGCGGAAGATTATTTCCTGCGATAAAATTTCTGCCTCGAATACTAATGTTCATGTCACTTCCTGCATAACCGGAAGTCTGTGTTACAAAAACACCCGGAGTTCTTCCTTGTAATGTTTGCAAAAGATTCGTTACAGGCTGTTTTTCAATATCTTCAGAGGTAATTTTAACTACAGATCCAGTTGCTGTTCTTTTAGTGGTTGTTCCATAACCAATAACTACAATCTCGTCTAGTTTTGCTAAATCGGGCTGCATTTTAATGGTTACAGATACTTGGTTTTCAACAGTAATATCCTGAGATTTATATCCTAAATAAGATACCCTCAAAACATGTTTTCCAGAAGGTAACTCAATATAAAATTGTCCATCAAAATCGGATATTCCCTGTTTGTTTCCGCCCAAAAGTGTAACGGTTACACCCGGCAATGGCAGACCATTTTCATCCAGCACTTTTCCTGCAAGCATATAATTTGCTTCGGCTGTATTTTCTTTTGCTGAATTGGTTTCAGTTTTGGTGCTTTCTTTTCTGTAAATCACAACATTTTTGTCTACCTGTTTATAGACAAGGTTGCTGCCTTTTAGTACATAATCGAGAATGTCGCTTACAGATCTTCGTCCTTTTGGTGTATTTATTTTCGGAAAATCTTTAATAATCTGCGGTTGATACGCAAAAAGCAATCCCGTTTTATTTTCAATATTTTTAAATAAAGTCTTTATATCCTGGTTATGAAGTTCAATATCAACAGATATCGATTCTAAAGACTGACCGTTCATTTCATTTGCGAAAACCATGTGGGTGCCGCAGGTCAATAAGAAAATGTGGAATAAGCTGATTCGCATAATCTTGAGGGTTTTTTTTGACAGGTGAAATAATGGTGCATTCTTTTCCCTATCAAACGTGGTTGTTTTACAGCGTAATTTCATAAATTTGCATGTTTTTTAATGGTTACTGGTATAATTATTAAGAATCGTGGCCATCTGGTGTAGGAGCTAGATGGCTTTTTTTTTTGGTTTTATGCTATAGGCTAGTTTTTTTAAGGTTAATTATTAATAGATTTTTATTCGCAACCTTTTCCTTCCAGAACAATTGCGCCGTTTTTTGTATAGTGATATTCCGTTTCAATAACACTGCAGACTACTTTTAGAATATGATCCAGATCTTCATCATTTAGGAAGCTCGCAGTAATTCGGCAATTTTTAATATTTTCGTTAGAAAGCGTAATAGGCACCTTATATTTTTGAGAAATAAGCGCAATCGCTTCTTCCATATTAATGTTATCCAGAATCAGGTATTTACTTTTCCATTCTACAACAGCTTCGGCATTTACCGTATTTTGTGTGTGATCAAGCGTGTTTTTATTTACCGTAATCTGCTGGTTTGGAGTAATTACGCCATATACTTTTTCGACATCGCCCACCTGTACTTTACCTCGGGTTACCGTAACTTCAATTTTACCGGATTTGCTATAAGCGTTAATGTTAAAAGCTGTACCTAAAACTTTGGTCTGTATTTTATCAGTATGTACGATAAACGGTTTTGTTTCGTTTCGTTTAATGTCAAAATAAGCTTCTCCCGTTAAAGTCACTTCTCTGGTTTTAGCGTTAAAAGTATCCTGATTGTATTCGATGCTGCTGTTTTCATTCAGCAAAATCGTGCTTCCGTCGGGTAAATGAATAAGCTGTTTGCCACTAAAAGCCAAAATCGGATTTACTTCTTCGGCTGTTTCAGATGTTGTTGTTTTTACAGGATCAGGTGTATTTGTATAAAAGAAAACACTTCTGATGGCGAATAAAATCGTAATCGCTGCTGCAATCGACAAGATTACGCGAATTGTTTTTTTAGATGATTTTTCTCTAATCGGAATAACTTTCGTTGAAGGACTTGAAAGAATATATTTTAAAATACTATCACTTTTTTGAGTGTCTAAAAGATCCAAACCTTTATTCTCCTGAAGCAGCATAGTGATTTTTTCTTTGATGAAATCATCATGTATTCCATTACGAATAATTTCCATTAGCTGCTGTTTTTCTACTTCAGAAATTGTATTCTGTAAATAGCTTTCCAATAATTCTTCAAATACTTTTTGATGCATTTGCTTTGTAATTATGAGTTAATATTAGTTTTATAAATGGTAAACCTGGGGAAGTTTAAAATTTAAATTCAAAAAAAA
>NZ_JXQR01000010.1:0-72313 GCF_000834715.1 Flavobacterium sp. MEB061
GGCAGCGTCAGATTTTGCTTTTTTGGCATCTGCAGTTGCTTTATCAGAATCAGATTTTGCTTTAGTTGCGTCTTTTTTAGCTTTCGCTGATTCCTTTTTGGCAGCGGCAGCAGCTTTGTCAGCATCCGATTTTGCATCAGCTGTTTTTTTGGCTTTCGCAGATTCCTTTTTAGCGTCTGCAGCAGCTTTGTCTGCATCTGACTTTGCTTTTTTTGCTTTAGTTTCAGTTTTAGACTTCGTAGTTGTTGTGGTTTCCTGAGCATAGAAATTCCCGGAAAGTACAAATACAAAACAGATCAATAATAATTTTTTCATAAGTTGAGAGGTTAAAATTTCGATTAAAAATAATCAATTTATGATAATGTTGTTCTCAAAGTGTTAAAAATAAGCGCGAAGCTGTACATTTCCGGTGTGAATTGTTTTTCCGGTTTCACTTTTTCTGCCTTGATAATTTAAGTTGATATCTAAAAACTGTGTAATGTTTTTTTGTATAAGAAGCTTCCAAACGAGGTTTTGACCCGCCTGAAGCCCTTCAAGCATCTGAAATCCTACAGATGAGAATTCATTTCCCTCAAATTCATTTTCATAAAAAGAAAACTCGCCATTTACTGTTATCTTTTTTTCGCCGGCATAAGAAAAAGAAGTTCCCAGTCTATTTTGACGCAGTGTTTCAAAATTCCCCATTTTATTTTCCTTGTTTTGCAATTCATAAAAGAAATCCAGACTTGTGTTTTTCGAGAATAAATAACTGATTTTCGGAGCAATTTGATAGCCATCCAGATCATAGTTTTTCTCAGTAAAATCTTCAGAAACTAAATTGGTTTTTATGGTTTTAGTAAAGAAATTAAACAACCAGCTTTTTTGCAGCAAATGTGTGTATTGCAATTGATGTGAATTATTGGTTACGTTTTGAGAACCAATAGAAAGCAAATTTTTTCCTTTATTAATAAGGTAAGAATACGTTACAGAGTGTTTTTGTTTGCCCCTGTTATAATAAAAACTGTTTCTAAAACTCGAATTTAATCCCAGCATATTTTCATCTGACGAACTAAACGGATTCAATTCTAAACGATCGCCATCACTTTTTACCTTGCGGTCCATAATAAAAGATGTCTGATTGTAAAAATAAGAAGCCAGTTTTTTGAAACCCGTTTCGTTTTGCCATTGCAACGGATTTAAAGTTACAGATTGCGAAAACTTATTTTGATTTGTTTTTATATAAACCTGATTGGGTAAAAAGATGCGCACAAACTTGGCCTGATCCGGAAAAGGGGCAATTTCAAACTCTTCGAGTTCCTGAATTCCGTTGCCATTATAATCATTCCAGGTATAAACGCCCTGACCGGTAGGAACTTCGACATACGTAAATTCCTGTTGTGCAATAGTTCCCGAACTCGTTTCATAAGCCGTACCAATTTGCATAAGCTGATTAAAAAAACGATCATTGTATAGAATTCTTGAATTTAATGAAGGTTCGTTTTTTCGGGAAACATCCGTAAAATTCAACGTTCGGTAACTGGCATAAACCGCCAAATCTGTTTTTTTGTTCTGAATCAATTTCGATTTCAAAACATACATTCGTGAATCATTAACATGTTGTAATAAGCCATTTTGCAAACTATCGTTGCGACGTTGTAAATATCCCAGTTCAACAAAAACTTTTGTACTGTCGCCGCGCCCAACAAAAACACCATATTCTGAAAACCTTTGGCTTAGTGCCGAAAATTCATTAGTAACTTTATCTTTTTCCTGATTATCTTCAATCTGAACACTTCCCCCAACCCAGTTTTTACCGAAATGATATTTGGTTTTGGTAAGGTTTCGAATGAATTTTGAAGTAGAAGTCGTGGCATCAGAATTCAGGAAACTTCCCTGGTTTTCAATTGTCCATTTATTTAATTTAAAAAACGCTGTTGCCGTATGTCGCGCACCCGAATAACTTTCGGTATAGTCCAGCTTTTCAAATTGATACATAAATAAGCCAATGTTTGTAGTTTCTTTTTTCGAAAATAAATCAAAATTTAATCCCGTAACCAGCAAACTTTGATTGCCCAAAAGTGTTGTTGTACTTAAATTCCAGTCTCTGTTAAACTCAATATTATACAAACGTTCTACAGATCTAAAATCTTCCTGAACAAATTGATAATTGGCAAAAGCATCCAAAGTCCAGTCTCTGGTAAAAAGACGTTTTTTAATATTAGCTTTAAAAGCAATTCCGTCATCGTTGGCATCATCAATATTCGAAAATAAATTTTGATCATTATTACTCACAGCAATTTCAAAATCAGCCAGCGTTTTTTCGTCAGGATTATATTTTCCTAAAAAAGTCGCAACCTGAATTTTCATAGGGGCAACCAACTTTACAATTGGCTCATAATTTCCCTGCAAAACACCATTTACTGGCGCAACATATTCGTAAATACGCTCGACAGAGTTATTGTTTTGAATAATATAATTTCCCAGATTATTGCCAACAAGACTAAATTTTACATTGTACAAAACATCACTCGAATTATTCGAATATTCGTAAACCTCTATAGAATTAACAATCGTTTTTTTGTACAAAATTTTATTATCAGCATAGGCATCTTCGTAAGCAGATGGCGCCACCATTAGGTTTTGATCATCTCCCGCCTGGCTCAAAATCTGAACTTGTTCCGGAGAAAGGTTTTGCTGTAAAGGCTGATTTTTCATATCATTTTCAGAATACAAATAACCGCCAAAACTCCAGCTTTTATTTTGATGTGTCGCGCCCGCATACGTAACAAGTCGGTTATAATTCCGTTCAGAGTATTGGTATTCAATACTAATACGCATTTCTGAGGTAATCGTAAAAAGGGACGTAAATACAATTTCGCCTGCATTATAATCAATAGTATAATCGTTGTTTTCGCCACGTTTTAGCAAAACACCATTTACATAAACACGTTCAGAACCCGAAATAACCAAAACGTACAATTCGCCATTTTGCCCCTTTAATTTATAAGGTCCCTGATTGCCCTCCTGTCCTGTAAAGGTACTTTTGGCATATTGCCCTTTTACAAAAGCGACCGATGCAAAAACATTGGTTTTATTATCCTCGTCGCCAAAATCAAAACTGGTTGCAAGCCCCTGAACTTTTTTATTAAAACTAAGAAATTGTGTTTTCCTGTTTTCTAAGAAAACATCGCCTGCGCGAATATTCCAGTCATCGCTAAAAAGCTCCATGAAAATATTATCAAACTGATCCAGTTTTTGAGAATATCCGCCATCCTGCAGCGGAATATTGCTATCCTGAAGTGAAGCTCTCAAACTAACTTTATCAGATATCTTTCCGGTAATCTGAAGATCAAGATTCGAATTCAAAACCGTATTTTGATTATTTCCAATTGTTACGCCACGTGTTATACTTCCGGAAGTATTCAATCCGTCAAACGGAGTAACTTTTTTGGCATTAGTATTTTCAAGTTTGTATAATTTCTCTGAGCCAACATCGTTACTCACAACCTGACTGTCTTTGTAAAGCGAATATTCTTTGGTTAAAAAGTCAGGATAATTTAAATAATTGACAACTAGAGTATCTGAATCTGAAGTGAATTTTTCGTTTAAAAGTAAAGTTCCTTTTTGAAAATCGATTTTGTAAAATGTCGAATCAATAGGTTCATTTTTAGTATTTAAAAGTTCGAAAAAGCTCGAATTAATGCTGAATTTTTCTAAGTGAATTGTATCTCGCGTTACAGTTACTTTTTTTGTTTGGTACGAAGATTCCGTTTCCTGCGCCCGAAGACCAGAAAACCAAATTAGCACCGTAAAAAACAGTAATTTTTTCAACATAAACACTTTAACTCTAAAAAAGCCAAAAGTAGTATTTATAATTGGGAAATGTTGTGGAGGATATTTTAGTTTTAGCAGTAATTATGATGGATTAATGCTGATTATCTGGCATATTTTATAAAAACAACTATTACTGCAACTAACAATAAGATAATAACAATGTAATTAGGATCTGCATAATTAGCATGCCAGCCAAATTCTTTTATTCTTTTTGGAAAATAAGATCTCTTGTCTTTTGGATTATAATAAAACATTCCCCATATCCAGTTATCCGGATCGTTTTCCCATTCATTTTTAGTTTCTTCGCTAGGTTCGTTATCATTTCGCATAATCGTAAAGTATTGATATTTATTGACTTACTTTTTTTGGCGCAAAGTAAATTTAGTTAAATATTTTTAATCAAGGAATAATCTTATTTTTTGTAAAAATTAAAAATAAACTTTTTCAAAATTATTCTGACAGGAATCAATTTTTTTTAGCTTTGTCAGATATAAAACTTCAATTATGGATACTGGTAAAGAACTTTTATTCTTTTTTAGTGCTTTGGGAGCTTTCAACGGAATTATTCTTGGGGTTTACTTTTTCTTCTTTACAAAGAAAAAATACCTGACTAATTATTTCTTGGGTGCACTATTGTTTGCATTAAGCGTCCGAATAGGGAAATCAGTATTTGTATATTTTGATCCCACTTTGCCTAAAATGTATTTGCAATTTGGGTTAACGGCTTGTTTTTTTATTGGTCCGTGTTTGTATTACTTTTTAAGATCGGCGGTTGAAGAAATAAATGTGATGCCAAAATCCTGGAAAATTTCATTGCTGTTTTGGGGAATTGTGATCGTTACTGTTGGTATTTTATATCCCTATGAAGATTATCCAAAACTTTGGGGACGTTCGATTATAAAAATAATTTATTTTCAATGGTTTGTTTATATTGTTTTTTCAGGATATACGATTCGAACAATTCTGAAGAAAATAATTGACCCAAGACAAAAAACAAATCCTGCCGAAGTATGGTTTGGAATGCTTTTTCTGGGTAATTTTCTTTTGTTTCTTTTTTATTTCCTTTCGATTATGGGTGCTCCGGGAGCAACGTATATAAGTGGTGCAGTAGTTTTTTCTTTCATCTTGTATTTAATAATTTCGATTCTTTTATACCGAAAAAAAACAGACGATTTATTTCTCCTGAACAATCAAAAGTATTCAGGTAAAAAAATAGATTCGGCAGAAGCCAAAGTTTTATCTGAGAAATTAGAAAAGATAATGAGCGACAAAAGTTTATACAAAAACCCGAACCTGAGTTTACAGGATTTATCACAGGAACTTACTATTTCGAGTCATCAATTATCACAGTTTTTAAATAATAATTTAGGAAAGAATTTTACGAGTTTCATCAATGAATTTAGAATTAATGAAGCTTGCAAAATCATCACTTCAAACGATAAACTTACTTTGGAATCGATTGGTTACGACGTAGGTTTTAATTCAAAATCGACATTTTTTGCAGCTTTTAAAAAACATACCGGAACAACACCGTTAAACTATCAGCTTCAGGCTTTACAAACTTAGGTTATGAATATTGGTAAAGAAATATTATTCTTTTTTGGTGCTTTGGTTGCATTCAACGGATTCATTCTGAGTGCGTACTTTTTGTTTTTTACCAGAAAAAAATACCTGACTAATCTTTTTCTAGGCTCGTTGCTTTTGGCTTTAAGTATCCGGATTACTGTCACGGTTTTTGTATATTTTAATAACGCTTTACCAAAAACGTATCTTCAAATCGGACTTTCGTCTTGTTTATTAATTGGCCCTTTTTTATATTATTTTTTAAAAGCGGGAATTCATTCTATTAATAAAATTCCTAAAACATGGAAATATCATTTGATGATTTGGTTCATTGCGATTTTTGGCATTGGATTTTTATTTCCATATCAAAATTATCCGGTTTTATGGAACGACTATTTTGTAGCATTAATTTTTCTGCAATGGTTTAGTTACCTTTTTATATCAGGTTTTGAAAGTCGAATATTGCTTCAAAAAATGATTCAACACTATAATAATACGACTCCGGCAGAAAAATGGTTCGGAATGATTTTCTTAGGTAACGCGATTATTTTTCTTTTTTATTTTCTTGGCTTTGCCAGAGTTCCGTTTATTTCGTGCGTTACAGGTTGTTTATCCTTTACATTTATTTTATATCTGGCTTTTTCGATTCTTTTATACCGAAAAAAAACGGACGATTTGTTTCTGTTGAATATCTCAAAAGACAAAAAACCAGATCCAAAAGAAGCATCAATTTTAGCAGAAAAATTAGAAAAAATAATGCTGGAAAAGAGTTTATACAAAAACCCGAATTTGAGTTTACAGGATTTATCCAATGAAATAAATATTTCAAGTCATCAATTATCACAATTTTTAAATAATAATCTGGGCAAGAATTTTACAAGTTTTGTAAATGAATTTAGAATAAACGAGGCCTGCAAAACCATAGTTTCAAATGATAAACTGACATTAGAATCTATCGGCTATGATGTTGGTTTTAATTCGAAATCAACCTTTTTTGCTGCCTTTAAAAAACATACCGGAACAACGCCTTTAAACTTTCAAATTCAGGGATTTCAAGCCTAAAACAGAGTATTGATTTATAAATTCGTACTCCTGAAATCTCTTTCCATTACCTCGTTTCGCGATTTTGAGCTGACTTTTGTCACTACAAAAAGTCAAATCCTCAATCGCAAAATTTATGAAGTTTTTAATCTCAGTTTTCATTTTTATTTATTGTTTTGTTTTTGCCTCGACAAATGCAAATGCACAAACTAAACCAACGATTCAGCCGAAAGTCGAACCTCAAAATAATGAGTTAAACGAAGTTGTAATAAAAAGACAGGCTTCCTTAATAAAGTACGGAGCAAACGGCAATATTGATGTAAACGTTGCCAACACCTTATTGGCCACAAGCAGTTCTGTAAATGAAGTATTAAGCAGGGTTCCAAACGTTGTCGTTGCCGAAGGACAAATTAGTGTTCTGGGAAAAGGCGAAGCCATTATTTACCTGAACGGAATTTTAATTAATTACGAACGTTTTGCCGCGATTCCGGTTTCACAAATTTTAAAAATAGAAGTAATCTCCAATCCATCTTCAAAATATGATGCCGAAGGAAAAGCGGTGATCAATATTATTACCAAAAGAAATATCGAAAACGGAATAATGGGAACGGCAACCCAGCAAGTTACAGTTTCGGAATTTGCGGGAACGAGCACCAATACACTTTTAGATTTTAATTATACAAAAGGGAAATTTTCGTTTATAACCAATTACGGATTACAATTAGGAAAAGGCAGAGAACTTTTATACACAACAAGAACACGACCAAATCCTGATGAATTTATGCGATCTCAATTAACCACAGACTGGAAACGTCAGTTTAATAATTACTCCAATTTTGGTTTTGGATTGCAATATGCTTTTTCTGACAAGGATTATATTTCTCTGGCTTATAGCGGAAACATTGAAGATTTAGGCGGAGTTGTTGAAAGCCGAAATTCAATTGAAGATAATACAGGAACTAATTTTTATGCAACGGATATTGCTAAAAATGATGTTTTACTAAATCAGTTCATCAATTTAAATTACAATGTGATCACGGATGCTAAAGGTTCATCATTATTTATAGGAACTCAATATTCAAATTATAATGGAACCATACATGACTTCATTAATGAGAACAGTCTTGAAAATGAGGTTAATACCGAAAAATATTTAAAGAATAATGTTGCTAATGGTATAAATATAATAATGGCACAAGTAGATTATTCTAAAAAAAACAATAAAAACACAAAGCTGGAAACAGGAGCAAAGTTTAGTAATGCCACTATAAATTCGGGCACAGATTTTTTGATTGCAAATCCTGAAGACGAAGTTTTTGAGTTGGATAGTGAACTCTCAAGTGATTTCTCTTATAAAGAAAAAATTGGTGCAGCGTATTTTAATTATGGAAATTCCTGGGGCGAAAAGTTTAATTTTTCGGTTGGCGCACGTGGTGAGTACACAAATTATGAATTATTTACAAACGCAAACGGAAACAGAAAATTTAGTAAAAGTTATGGCAATATTTTTCCGAACCTGCTTTTAAATTTCGATTTCTCGGATGATTTAAAAGCTCACGCTTCGTATGTTTCCAGAATTACAAGACCAAGATATCAGGCATTAAATCCGTATGTTATTTATCAGGATCCGTTTACGACAATAGAAGGAAATCCAAATTTATTGCCCGAAAAAATTCATGCTTTTGAAATTGGCGCGATGTACAAAAAGTTTGATTTTAAAATGGGATATACCTATAAAACAGATCCTATTTCTGCCGCAGCTTTACGTGGTGATACACCAAACAGTTATATTTTAAGATCTTTAAATCTCGAGAAAGAGCATTCTTATTTTGCTTCAATTTCAAGATCGTTTACTTCAAAATGGTGGACTTCTACCAATACCGTAAGTATGAATTTAACCAAAGCAGTTGATAATGCATATGCCTACGTTTTAGGACCTGTAAAACCTCAAATCTATTTGTATTCGAATAATACGTTTACAATTCCGGATTGGTTTAAAATTCAATTGCTTGCCTGGTATTTGGGCGATAAAAGTTACGGTTTACGAAGCGATAATAGCAGATCAACAGTTACCTTAGGTATTGAAAGAAACTTTTTTAAAGATGCCTTAAAACTCAATTTCACGGCAAATGATATTTTTCACGATTTCATGGTTTCAGGAAATTATACAGTCGGACAAACTGAGATTTATTATCACAGAACTTATACCTCAAATTACTTTAAATTGATCGCAACTTATAGTTTCGGGAATTCTAAAAAGACAAATTATAAGAAATCTGAGGTTGAGCAGACGGAGAATAATAGGGCGAGGTAAAAGCAAAAAGGTTTCACATTCCGTGAAACCTTAATATATTGAATTAATAATACCTTTTTAAACTCTTAATTAAGTTCCTTAGTCACAATTTGCATCGTTTCTCTACTTACTTGTTTCAATAAAACAGCTTTATTTTCTTCAACGGTTTGTGCAGCATTTTCTGTAAAGTGACGAATGGTATATAAAGTCACATTTTCGCTATAATCTACTTTGAATTTTTTCGAAAGAATGGCATTCAAATCATTAAAATTTCCAAATTTATCTTCCACACAAACAGAAAAACTAATCGCCGAATTCTGAATTAAATTTACTTTGATTTTGAATTCGTGAAATAAACCAAAAATCTCGCTAATATTTTCTTCCATGATAAAAGAAAAATCTATTGATGAAAGAGAAATCAAAAGCTGTTCTCTTTTTACAATAAAACAAGGATATTGCGGCTCTAAATCAACACCTTTAGAAACACAAGTTCCTTTGAGTAATGGATTGATGAAAGATTTTACATATAATGGAATTTCTTTTTTCTGTAAAGGCTGTAATGTTTTTGGGTGAATAACCGTTGCTCCGTAAAAAGCCAATTCGATTGCTTCACGATACGAAATCTGGTTTAACAAACTCGCATTTTCAAAATAACGCGGATCTGCATTCATAACTCCGGGAACGTCTTTCCAGATTGTTACGCTTTCGGCTCCAAGACAATAAGCAAAAATTCCGGCAGTATAATCAGAACCTTCACGACCAAGAGTTGTAGTGAAATTGTTTTCATCAGCACCTAAAAATCCTTGTGTAATATTCAAAGTTTTTCTTGGTACATTTTTGCTGATAAGCTCTTCTGTTGCTTCCCAATCTACTTCGGCATCTCTGTAGTTTGCGTTTGTTTTGATGAAATTACGAACGTCAAGCCAATTCGTCTGGATGCCCATAAAATTCATGAAATGACTTAAAATTGTAGTCGAAATCAATTCTCCAAAACTCACAATCTGATCATAAACGAAATTGTAATTTGGGGATTTATTATGTGCCAAAAAATATTCCAGTTCAGTAAACTGGGCATCTACCGCAGCAAAAACTTCATGTTTTTCATCTTCAAATAAATCTAATACTATTTGATTGTGATAATTTTTAATTTCCTGTACAGATGAATTCAACTCTGGTGATTGATCAAAATAATTCTTGATAACAACTTCAAGAGCATTTGTGGTTTTTCCCATAGCCGAAACTACCAAAATCACATCTTCATAACCCACTTTTTGTAAAACGTCGTATACGTTTTTAATTCCCGCAGCATCTTTTACCGATGCACCACCAAATTTAAATACTCTCATTATTAATTTTAGATTTTTAATTTTAGATTTCAGATGAATGAAATCTGCTATTTTTTATGGTTTTTTCCACAGATTAAAATCATTATACTCCTATAATCTGTGGAAAAATATTTTTAATTTTTCTCTAAGAAAGAATTAATTCCTTCCTGATCCATTTGAACAACCTGCCATCCGTCAAGAATTCTTGCGCCAGAATTCTTGTAAAAATTTACAGCCGGTGTATTCCAGTCCAAAACATTCCATTCAACTCTTCTCACATTATCTTTTTTTCCTTGCTTCATAATTTCGGCATAAAGTGCAGATCCCAAACCGGTACCACGCATTTTTTCCTTCACAATTAAGTCTTCAAGGTGAATTGTTTTTCCTTTCCAGGTAGAGTAACGGTAGTAGTATAATGCGATTCCAACAATTTCTTTTTGCTGTTTCTCACTTTCGATTTCGGCTACAAAAACATTAAATAATGGTTTTTCGCCAAAACCGTCACGTATTAAATCTTCTTCGGTTATAACAACAGCTTCAGGCTCTTTTTCGAATATTGCCAACTCCTGTATCAGTTCCAAAACCGCTTTCATGTCTTCAGGATTTCCCTTTCTAATATTCATTATTCTTATTATTAATTATTTATAAAGCCAAAAAATATGCTTTTACTGTATTCTTTTTGCCTTTAATTAGCAAATATACAATAGTAGCAAACTAACAAAATAATTTTTAAATCATTCTCACAAAATAAGCGATATTTGTGACTTAAAATTAAAACTATAACGATATAGCAATGGAAGAACGCAATAAAACACTGGGAGAGTTTATTATTGAGAACCAAAAAGCATTTCAGTATTCGTCGGGAGAACTTTCCCGAATACTCAACTCTATACGTTTGGCGGCAAAGGTCGTCAACTATAAAGTTAACAAAGCCGGGTTAGTGGATATTATTGGCGCCGTGGGCGAACAAAATATTCAGGGAGAAGAGCAGCAAAAATTAGATGTGTATGCAAACGAAGTATTTATTCAGACGTTAATAAACCGTGAGATTGTCTGTGGAATTGCTTCAGAAGAAAATGACGATTTTATAACAGTTCAGGGGAGCGACAACTGTCATAATAATAAGTACGTTATCTTAATGGATCCCCTTGACGGATCTTCAAATATTGATGTCAATGTTTCTCTGGGAACTATTTTTTCGGTTTTTAGAAGAATAACACCAATTGGTACTCCGGTTACAAGCGAGGATTTTTTACAACCGGGAGTAAATCAGGTGGCGGCAGGATATGTAATTTACGGAACATCAACTATGTTGGTTTACACAACAGGTTTTGGCGTAAATGGTTTTACACTGAATCCGGCAATCGGAACATTTTATTTGTCACATCCAAATATGAAATTTCCAAAAGACGGACATATTTATTCTGTAAACGAAGGAAACTATGTGCATTTTCCGCAGGGCGTAAAAAACTACATTAAATATTGCCAGCGTGAAGAAGATGACAGACCTTATACTTCAAGGTATATAGGAAGTCTTGTTTCTGATTTTCATCGAAATATGATCAAAGGCGGAATTTATATTTATCCAACAAGTTCAAAAGCACCAAAAGGAAAGTTACGTTTATTATATGAATGTAATCCAATGGCATTTATTGCCGAACAGGCAGGAGGAAAAGCAACAGACGGTTTTGGAAGAATTATGGAAATCCAGCCAACGGAATTGCATCAAAGAGTTCCTTTTTTCTGCGGAAGTCAAAATATGGTAGAAAAAGCTGAGCAATTTATGGCAGAAGCTGAATAGTATTTAGTTTTCAGTCTCAGTTTTCAGTTACAGCAAACCCGACAGATTTTAAAAATCTGTCGGGTTTATTTTTAGTATCAGTTCAAAAACTGTAAACTGAATACTATTTATGCATGTGCTGCATTTCATAAACAAAAGTGTCAGCATCTACTTTTTTGTCTACTAATGACAATGCTTTTGCAATGATATAATTTACGTTGCTTGGCGTAAAACCTAAAGCAATTCCTAACTTTCTTAACATTACCTCTTGTTGGTCTTCTAAATGATGATCAACATGCACCATTCTTGTTAAATCGTATAAACGCTCTAATCGCTGAACATGTAAATAAGGAGGATTGATTGGGTATTTTAATGGGTCGTTTAGAATTTCTTCGTATTCAGTTTCTGAAATTTCTAAACGTGAAGCTAATTTATCCAAGAAATTTTTTTCTTCAGGATGAACAATTCCATCTGCTAATGCTACACGAACAATAGCTGAAAAGTGACCTTTATTTCTTTGTTTGAATTCGCTATCGAATAAATCTGAAAATGACATAATTATGGAGTTTTATATCACGCAAATATAAATCTTATTTTAAATTAATAATTTTAATTTTCTCATAAAATTTAACTTTATTTTCTACGTTGATTTAATATCGGGGTTTCTCAGTTTTTTCAAAATAAATCGTAAGTTTACGACCCCTTAATCAATTAATACCATCATACCTATGTCAGAATTTTGGATTTATTTTCAGATAGGATTAAAGCACGTTTTAGATATTCACGCTTATGATCACGTTCTTTTTTTAATCGCATTAACAGTTCCTTATACCTTTAAAGACTGGAAAAGAATTTTACTTTTGGTTACAGTTTTCACAGTTGGTCATACCTTAGCTCTGGTACTTTCTGTTTTTGGAATCATAGCCGTAAAAGTAAGTCTGGTTGAGTTTTTAATTCCTATTACAATTCTCATAACCGCTTTTTATCATCTTTTTACAGCTGGAAAAGCAACTAAAAATGACGGACTGAACTTGATATTTTTTGTAACATTGTTTTTTGGGATAATTCACGGACTTGGATTCTCCAATTATTTTAAAACAATTTTAGGAGGTTCCGCAACATCAAAATTACTACCTTTAGGGGAATTTGCATTGGGTATCGAAACTGCACAACTAGTTGTTGTTTTTGTAGTTTTGTTATTATCATATATAGTGCAAACCGTATTTCGTTTTTCAAAACGCGATTGGGCACTTGTAATGTCGGCTTTTATTATCGGAGTTGTAATTCCGATGATTGTAGAAAGCCCAATTTGGAACAGATAAAATTAAATGGAAATAAAATTAAATAAATACGATAAAGCGTATCTTCGAATTGCCAAAGAATGGAGTTTGCTATCTTATTGCAAGCGTAAACAAGTAGGCGCGATTATCGTAAAAGATCGAATGATTATCTCTGATGGTTACAACGGTACGCCATCGGGATTTGAAAATTGCTGCGAAGACGAAGACGGATTAACGCGCTGGGATGTTCTGCATGCCGAAGCAAATGCGATTTTAAAAGTAGCACGATCAACACAATCATGTGAAGGAGCAACATTGTATATTACACTTTCGCCCTGCAAAGAATGCAGTAAATTAATACATCAGTCAGGGATAAAAAGAGTTGTTTATCAGGATGGTTATCGTGACGATTCAGGAATTCAGTTTTTAATAAAAGCAGGTATCGAAGTCGAACATATTCCTGTTTTAGAAGAATAAATGAAATTTAATTCAACATATTTACCCATCGTTATAGGAGCTACTTTCGCTCTTGGTACAATTGTAGGAAGCATGACTAATGCTCCTGCCGATGACCAGCTTTTGGCTAAAACCAGTTCAAAAACCAAGCTCAATAAACTGATTGATTTTATCAATAATGAATATGTTGATAAGGTGAACACAGACTCTATTGTAAATCTTACCGTAGATAATATTTTATCAAAATTAGATCCGCATTCTGTTTACATTCCGCCAAGTGAACAAGCAGAAGTTGCCGAAAGTATGAAAGGTGATTTTGTGGGAATTGGAATCAATTTTTATATGTACCGGGATTCTGTGGCGATTATCAGGCCAGTTGAAAATGGACCTTCGGCGAAAGCCGGACTAAAATCTGGAGACCGAATTTTATTTGCCGGAAAAACGAAATTATTTGGACGAAAATTACCTTCTGA
Organism: Flavobacterium sp. MEB061; assembly: GCF_000834715.1. NCBI lineage: Bacteria > Pseudomonadati > Bacteroidota > Flavobacteriia > Flavobacteriales > Flavobacteriaceae > Flavobacterium > Flavobacterium sp. MEB061. The sequence goes on from NZ_JXQR01000010.1 coordinate 14,025, forward strand.
CAGTTTGTTTTCGAAATTGAAAGGCATAAAAGGTTCTGAGATTGAATTGACCGTTTTTAGAAAATCGGAAAAAAAGAAACTCAAGTTTAAAATTAAGAGAGATATTATTCCGCTTAAAAGTGTCGACGCTTCCTTATTATTGGATAATAAAACAGGTTACATTAAAATCAATCGTTTTGCCGAAACTACTTATAAAGAATTCAAAACCGGATTAACAAGATTAAAGCAAAACGGGATTCAATCACTCGTAATTGATCTTCGCGATAATGGAGGCGGTTATATGGAAGAAGCTGTGGCTATTGCCGATGAGTTTTTGAAAGATAAACAAATGATCGTTTTTACCAAAAACAAAAACGGAACAACCGAAAACACATATGCTACACAAGCCGGCAGTTTCGAAACTGGAAAAGTATATATTTTAATTAATGAAAATAGTGCCTCGGCAAGTGAAATTTTAGCCGGTGCGATTCAGGATAATGATCGCGGAACTATTGTTGGACGACGTTCTTTCGGAAAAGGATTGGTACAACGTGAAATGGATTTCAACGACGGATCTGCAGTTCGATTAACCGTGGCAAGATATTACACGCCAACCGGAAGATCGATTCAAAAACCGTATAAAAAAGGAAACGAAGAATATTATAAGGAATCTGAAGATCGTATAAAATCTGGGGAACTTTATGCAAAAGACAGTATAAAAGTAGCCGATTCCTTAAAGTTTAAAACACCAAAAGGTAAAATTGTTTACGGCGGCGGCGGAATCGTTCCGGATGTTTTTGTACCGATGGAAGCTGAACACGGAAATGAAAATGTCGCTTATTTATTGCAAACGGGAATAGTAGGGCATTTTGTTTTTGAAGAATTAGATAAAAACAGAAATGCATTTGCAGGACTTCATTTTAATGAGTTCCTAAACAAAATGAAAGGTTCTGATGCCTATTTCAAAAAGTTTCAAAACTATATTTTAATGACTGGTTTAGATTTAAAATTAGATAAAACAAAAGCATTGGTAAATCGCTACATTACAGCAGAATTTGCCCGACAATTATACGGAGAGCTGTATTATTATGATGTGATTTTGAAAGAAGATGTGATGATTAAAACAGTTTTAAATCCGAAGAAAAAATAATTTAATTTTTTTTGATATGAAAACAGAAGAGGTTGTTAATGCAGAAATCGAACTTTTAACGGCAATCAAAAAAGCAGATGTTCCAGTTTTAGAAAAAATGCTTCATGACGATTTGTTATTCAATTTGCCTGACGGAAATACCATTACCAAAGAATTTGATTTGGAATCTTATCGTTTGGGTAAAATGAAGGTCGAAACGCTGGAAGCTTCAGATCAACTAATTAATATTATAGATGATGTTGCAGTTGTTGCGGTAACCGTTTCATTAAGGGGAACTTATGATGGTAATCCGTTAGGTGGTGCTTACCGTTATATTAGAGTTTGGAAACAGTTTAATGAAGATCTTCAGGTAATAGCCGGAAGCTGTGTCGTTTTGCAATAATTCAAATAATAATAATTTTTTAAAGTATAATATAATATTTAAAGTCGCAGTCTTAGCGAACTTTACCAGATAAATAATTTAAAAAATTTGTGTCCCAAAGCTTCGGGATTCGTAAAACTTTGCGAGCTTTGCGGTTAAATTTTAATACACACAATACAAATATGAAAAATCTAAAAAGAATAAGTGCATTAGTAATTTTAATGGCTTTTGTAATTTCTTGTACAGCTATGAAAGATACCAATAAGGCCATCTCAGGAAAAGTAGAATCGGTAGAATCAGGAAAAGATGGTTACACAGCAAAAGTTATAACTGATACAAAAGAAGTTTATTTTGCAACCATCAGCATTGTAAATGTCGGCGGACCTCAAAACTACAAACAAGTTAAAATTGGAGATCAGGTTTCACTAAAAGGAGAAATCTGGAAAACAGACGACGAAAAACACATGAAAGTACAGGAGATTGTTTCAGTGAAATAACAACATAAATTTATTTTTAAACCACATAAGTTATATAAGTTCATATAATCTATGCGCAAAGCATTTTATATGAACTTATATAACTTATGTGGTTTAATTTTTTAATGAAATATATGTTTTGCCAATAATAATTGATACTAGAGCTTAATAAACTTAATATCTTAATGGTAAATATAAAAACTTATGGTTTGAAATTTTATCGAATGCTATCGTGGGCGTGAGTTTGTATACCGTTATTCCATAAAGTCAGAATATCGGTTGCAACAGCGGCACCACTTCCTGCGGCAATAGCCAGTTGGCTTCTCCAGCCTGCAAGAGTTCCAATAACATAAATACCATCAGCGACTTTATGATCGTCGTTTTTTAGCTGAATACGCTGTTTTTCTGGTAATGCTTTTTTGTGAGGTTCAACATATTGCATTAAACCTTCGATATCAAAAGTATTGGCAGAACCAATTCCGATTACGATATTTTTAGTTTTGTATGAGTTTTTATTCGTAATTACAGTGAATTCAGGAAAAGATCCCTCAACTTTAATTACTTTTTCATTTGCAATCTGAGTAATATGAGGATAAGTCAGAGCCAAATCCTGTGTGCTTTCTATAAGTAAATCAGATCCTAATTTACCTGGTGTAATTCCGTAAGCATTGTAGAAAATTGCTTCCTGTAAAGAAGAATTTTTTTGATGTGTAAAAATCCCGATTTTTTTATCGGCAACAAAAGCTTTGTTTTTGGCAGACCCCAATACGAGACCACAGGACATGCCAGAAACGCCTCCGCCGATAATTAAAACATCAAACATATTATCTACCGTTCATTTTTTCTTCAATTCTTTTTGAAATTCTAAAAATCAAAAGAATCAAAACGGCACAAAAAGAAGCGGCTATTCCAATAAAAGCAACGGCACTATCTCCTTGGAAAGGATTTTTAAAGTCTAACAATGTAATGTTAAAAACGATTAAAGCTAAAGCTAAAAGTACTAATATGGAAGTGAAAATTTTCATATGGCTATTTTGTTTGTCTAAAATAATAAGTAAAACCTTTTGACGTAAAATTGTCTTAAAGTTGTATTTAGAAATTTTAATGGGGGTAAATTTATAAAAATAAACGTTAGACGAACAAACCTTTAACATTAGCGGCGAATAATTTAACAGCAATCGCTAAAAGTATCACTCCAAATGTCTTGCGAACCACGCCAAGTCCGTTTTCTCCTAATAAATCTTCAATTTTTTTAGAAGATTTTAAAACAATATATACAAGGATGATATTGAGTAAAATAGCAATGACAATATTTATGGTATGAAATTGCGACCTAAGTGATAATAAAGTAGTCATTGTTCCGGCTCCGGCAATTAACGGAAAAGCCAAAGGAACGATAGAGGCAGATCCAGGTTCTTCATCGCGAAAAATTCTAAGTCCTAAAATCATTTCTAAAGCAAGAAAAAATAAGACAAAAGAACCTGCGACAGCAAACGAATGAACATCGATACCTATTAGGTTAAGAAAGCCTTCTCCAACAAAAAGAAAAACTATCATAATTGTTCCCGCAACAATAGTAGCTTTCTCAGATTCAATATGACCAACTTTCGCCCTTAAATTCACAATAATCGGAATAGAACCCACAATATCAATTACAGCAAAAAGTACCATTCCAACAGTAATTATTTCTTTAAAGTCGATTTCTAACATATTACTTTGATTTTAAGCGTTTAAAATTTTTGCAAAGGTAGATAATAAAGGTAGGTGTTTTTTATATACGATGTATTTTTGTTATAAAAACACGTTTTGTTGGTTAAAAAAGTGATATTTGTAACAATTGATAACTTTGTCACAGAGATTCACAAAGTTTTTCACAGAGTTTCGCAAAGTTTTAATTTTTAGAGTTTATAAATCAGTGAGATTTTACCGCAGAGATACACAAAGTTTTTCACAGAGTTACACAAAGGTTTTATTAAGCTTTACGAAAGTTAAATCTCAAAGCTTTGTGAACTTAAAAAAAAAACATCCAATGAAATTAACTCTGTGAATCTTTGCGAAAAAACTTTGTGTATCTCTGCGGTAAAACTTCACCAACGTATTCAGTAAAATTTAATCTCATATCATCTGCTTTCTTTGCCTATCTTTGCACTTTATAAATTTCAGTATTTTATTATCATGTTTCAATTAGGTAAAACCATTATTTCAGAGGATATTCTTGAAAAAGAATTTGTGTGCAACTTGTCAGCTTGTAAAGGAGCCTGCTGTGTTGACGGAGATGCCGGCGCGCCATTAAGTGAAGCTGAGACTAAAATAATGGAAGAGATTTATCCTAAAGTAAAACCTTTTTTAAGAAAAGAAGGAATTGCTGCGATCGAAGCACAAGGAACCTGGGTAAAAGGAACCGATGGTGATCTTGAAACGCCATTAATCGACGAAAAAGATTGTGCCTACGTTATTTTTGATGGAAAAACTGCACTTTGCGGAATCGAGCAAGCGTATAATCAAGGAATAGTTGACTGGAAAAAACCAGTTTCTTGTCATTTGTATCCAATTCGTGTAAAAGACTTCACAGAATTTGCTGCGGTTAATTATGACAAATGGGATATTTGCGATGATGCCTGTTCTTTAGGTAAAGAATTAGAAGTTCCGGTTTATAAGTTTGTAAAAGAAGCCCTGATTCGTCGCTTTGGTGAAGATTGGTATATGGAGCTTGAAAAAGTAGCTCAGGAACTTAAAAATTCTTAAAAAAATAACTGTAAAAAATACGCTTTTCATGCGGTATTTTTTAACTCAATGAATTAAAGTTTTAACTCTAAAAAAACTTTTAAAAACAATTAAAATTTTCTTGCTTTTTATTGTAAAAAGTCTATATTTTACGGCACTTAAGGTTAAATAGGTGGTTTTAAAATACTCATTTTCAATAATTTAAATATTGTCTGAAAAATAGACTACTTTTTTGCCGTTGTTAAAAACTACGCCAAATTGTGAATAAGTTTGGCTTTCATTTTTAGCGATAAATGACAATCTTTGTACTACTCTGAAAAAGCAAAAAATCAGTAAAAAAATTAAACATAAAAGCCATGTCGCAAGTCGAACCAATTTTACAAGAAAACAAGAACCGTTTCGTTATTTTTCCTATCAAGCATCATGATATTTGGGAATGGTATAAGAAAATGGAAGCTAGTTTTTGGACTGCAGAGGAAATCGATTTGCATCAGGATCTTACTGACTGGAATAATAAGTTAAATGATGAAGAAAGATATTTCATTAAACACATTCTTGCGTTTTTTGCCGCATCTGATGGAATTGTAAATGAAAATCTTGCTGAGAACTTTGTAAACGAAGTGCAATATGCTGAAGCAAAGTTTTTCTACGGATTTCAAATCATGATGGAAAATATTCACAGTGAAACTTATTCTTTATTGATTGACACTTACGTGAAAGATGAAGCAGAAAAAGCAGAATTATTTAATGCTTTGGAAGTTTTTCCGGCTATCAGAAAAAAAGCAGACTGGGCTTTAAAATGGATCGAATCTGATTCGTTTGCTGAAAGACTAATTGCTTTTGCGGCAGTTGAAGGTATTTTCTTTTCAGGAGCTTTCTGTTCTATTTACTGGTTGAAAAAACGTGGTTTAATGCCAGGTTTAACTTTTTCTAACGAGTTGATTTCTCGTGACGAAGGCGTGCATTGTGATTTTGCAGTTCACCTTCATAATCACCATTTGATTAACAAAGTACCAAAAGACAGAATTAAAGAAATTATTGTTGATGCTTTAGATATTGAAAGAGAGTTTGTTACGGAATCTCTTCCGGTAAGTTTAATTGGTATGAATGCAGCTTTAATGACACAATATCTAGAGTTTGTTGCTGACAGGCTTTTAGTAGAATTAGGTTGCGAACGTGTTTATGGATCAGCAAATCCGTTTGATTTCATGGATATGATTTCTCTTCAGGGAAAAACTAATTTCTTTGAAAAACGTGTTGCAGAATATCAAAAATCTGGTGTGATGAACACAGATAGTGATGCTCAGAAAATTTCATTCGATGCAGATTTTTAGACAACAAAAAATATTTTAGTGTTTTCCCCAAATAAACACTGATTACTATTAAAATTTTATAACAAAACATTTTTAGAATCTCTTTTCCCAAATCGAAGATTCAATAATTTTCAACGCATTTTCGGTCTGATTTCAGATTGGAATAGGGCGGCTATTGAGAATGCCGTAATTCTCAAAAAATAATTTAAAAACACACAATGTTTAAGTCCCGGAATTCGTTTTCTAGTGACTTTCATTTTTTCAATAAACTAAAAAAAGTAAGCTTATGTATGTAGTAAAAAGAGATGGCCATAAAGAGCCCGTAATGTTTGATAAGATTACAGAAAGAATCAAAAAATTGTGTTACGGGTTAAATGAACTCGTAGATCCTGTTAAGGTAGCCATGAGAGTTATCGAAGGATTGTATGACGGAGTTTCTACATCTGAACTTGATAATCTTGCAGCAGAAACGGCGGCATCTATGACTATTGCGCATCCTGATTATGCACAATTAGCAGCTCGTGTGGCGATTTCAAACCTACATTCGAATACAAAAAAGTCGTTTTCAGAAACGATGAAGGATATGTACAACTACGTAAATCCAAGAAACGGTCAGGAAGCACCGCTACTTTCGGATGAAGTATTTAAGGTGATTCAGGAAAACTCGGCTTTCCTTGATTCCCATATCATTTATACAAGAGATTTCAATTACGATTACTTCGGATTTAAAACTTTAGAGCGTTCGTATTTATTAAAAATCAACGGAAAAATCGTAGAAAGACCGCAACATATGTTGATGCGTGTTTCTGTTGGTATTCACTTAGATGATTTAAAATCAGTAATTGAAACTTACGATTTAATGTCTAAAAAGTTCTTCACGCACGCAACGCCAACGTTGTTTAATGCGGGAACTCCAAAACCACAAATGTCTTCTTGTTTCCTTTTGGCAATGCAGGATGATAGTATTGATGGTATTTATGATACTTTAAAACAAACGGCTAAAATCTCGCAATCAGCGGGAGGAATTGGTCTTTCTATTCATAACGTTCGTGCGACTGGATCTTATATTCGTGGTACAAACGGAACTTCAAACGGAATTGTGCCAATGTTGAGAGTTTTCAACGATACGGCGCGTTACGTAGATCAGGGTGGAGGAAAACGTAAAGGAAGTTTTGCGATTTACATCGAAACATGGCATGCTGATATCTTTGAATTTTTGGATTTAAAGAAAAATACAGGAAAAGAAGAAATGCGTGCGAGAGATTTATTCTTCGCCATGTGGACTTCAGATTTATTTATGAAACGTGTACAGGAAGATGCATCATGGACTTTAATGTGCCCGAACGAATGCCCTGGATTATATGATGTTTACGGAGAAGAATTCGAAACCATGTATTTGGATTATGAATTTAGAGGAAAAGGTAGAAAAACGATTCGTGCACGTGAATTATGGGAGAAAATCCTGGAATCACAAATCGAAACAGGAACGCCTTATATGTTGTATAAAGATGCGGCAAACCGTAAATCGAACCACAAGAATTTAGGAACAATCCGTTCATCAAACTTGTGTACAGAGATTATGGAATACACCTCTAAAGATGAAATTGCGGTTTGTAACTTGGCTTCAATTTCATTGCCAATGTTTATTGAAAACGGAAAATTTGATCACCAGGCACTTTACAACGTTACAAAACGTGTAACCCGTAACCTGAACAAAGTAATCGACAGAAACTATTATCCTGTAAAAGAAGCTGAAAATTCAAACATGCGCCACCGTCCGGTTGGATTGGGAGTGCAAGGTTTAGCAGATGCTTTTATCATGTTACGTATGCCGTTTACAAGTGACGAAGCTAAAGCTTTGAACCAGGAAATTTTCGAAACATTATATTTTGCAGCCGTAACCGCTTCTATGGAAATGGCTAAAGAAGAAGGTCCATATTCTACATTTGAAGGATCTCCAATGTCTAAAGGAGAATTCCAATACAATATGTGGGGAATGAAAGATGAAGAATTATCTGGTCGTTGGGACTGGGCTTCATTAAGAAAAGAAGTAATGGAGCATGGAGTTCGTAACTCATTATTGGTTGCACCAATGCCAACAGCTTCAACTTCACAAATTTTAGGAAACAACGAAGCTTTTGAGCCGTACACATCAAACATTTACACACGTCGTGTATTGTCTGGAGAATTTATTGTAGTAAACAAACATTTGCTGGAAGATTTAGTAAAATTAGGTTTGTGGAACGAAACATTGAAACAAGAAATCATGCGTCATAACGGATCTGTTCAAAACATTGATGTGATTCCGCAAGACCTTAAAGAATTGTACAAAACAGTTTGGGAAATGTCTATGAAAGACATTATCGATATGTCACGTCAAAGAGGTTATTTCATTGACCAATCACAATCGTTGAACTTGTTCATGCAAGATGCAAACTATTCTAAACTAACGTCAATGCACTTTTACGCTTGGCAATCTGGTTTAAAAACAGGAATGTATTACTTGAGAACGAAATCAGCAGTAGACGCGATTAAATTTACCTTAAACAATGATAAAAAAGAAGAAGTTCCAACTTTAGTTGCAGAAACAGAAGCTATCAGTGTTGAAGATTATAAAGCAATGCTTTTAAAAGCACAAGCCGCAGATCCTGAAGATTGTGAAATGTGTGGGTCTTAATTCTTTTTTGAGAAGAAAGAAGATAGAGTAAAGAGAAAAGATTTTATTCTTTGATTAATAGAAAGCAGTTATTGTAATGATAACTGCTTTTTTTGTGGTTTCTTTTTTAAGTTTATTAGTGATTTTGTTATTGAATAAAAGATTCCAAAAGAAACTCTTTAAACATAGCCCACGGTTTCAACCGTGGAAATACAATGCATTATAACGATTCGTATGCCAAGGTTGAAACCGTGGGTCATAGTAAAAAATGTGTTGGAGTTTGTTTAATTACCTTTTTGTATTCTTGTACTTTGAATGGGCAATATCCCCAAAAAATCTTCGTTGTAATTATTACCAAAGACCTTTTTCAAAAAACTTAGTTTCTTAATAATTAAGAAACTTAGCACCTTCTATTTTAAACCTTTATAGAAAAATTAAGTCTTATTGTAATAATTCCTGAATTATGAAAAAAAGCAATCTTTGGTCGTTACGATTGGGTTTTTCCGGCGAGCAAGCCGATGAAATTGAAAAACTAGGATTAGAAAAATTCCTAAAGCGCTCTTATGAATCAAAGTTTGACAAAGAACTTCCTGCTTTTTTGCAAGATGATCCCAAAACAATTGAAGAGCAAAAAAAAAGAAGCGAGATAATTAGAAATTTGGATAAGGAGGAAAAGAGGAAAATTCTAATAGAAGAAAATTTTACTACAACAAAACTTAAGGAATGGTGGGTTGCTAAAATGCAAACCGAAGAATTTCCATTGCGTGAAAAAATGGTTTGTTTCTGGCACAATCATTTTGTAATAACTTCTCAAAAAGTAAAAACCAATTATTGGATTTATCAACACAATATGATTTTACGTGAGAATGCTTTTGGGAATTTCAAGGAACTGACAAAGAAAATCCTAAAATCTAATTCAATGGTTAAATACCTGGATAATGTAGATAATAAAAAAGGTAAATTCAACGAAAATTTAAGTCGCGAATTGCTTGAATTATTTACTATTGGAATAGGGAATTATACTGAAGATGATATCAAAAATGGCGCACGGGCTTTGGCAGGATTAAGTCTTGGAGATGAACAAGCTGTTTACAGACAAAATTTTGAAGATAATAGCGATAAAACCTATTTCGGAAAAACAGGAAACTGGAAAGATGATGATTTGGTCGATATTATTTTCGAACAAAAAAACATCCCATATTTAATTACACGAAAAATTTTAAAGTGGTTTATTTATGACTCCCCATCAGAAGAATTGGTTACTTATTATGGGAATTATTTCAGAAAAGTAAATTTTGAAATAGCGCCGTTACTTACTAAAATCTTCACAGAAGAATACCTTAAAGATAATTCCGGAGAAAAAATCAAAGATCCATTAGTTTATATTTCTCAGCTTATTTCTGAATTGCATCTTAAGGAAATATATGATCAAACCAGGATTGTTGCCTTTTTAAGGCAGCAGGGAATGGATTTGTACAGTCAGACAAATGTAAAAGGTTGGGACGGAGGAAATTCGTGGTTGACTTCTCAACTCTACTTACAGCGAAACAATACTGCCGATTTTCTTTGTAAAGGTGGAAAACTTGCAAAGAAAACACCAGATATGATGAGTGATGAAACTCAGAAACCGAAAGAAGTAGTTAAGATAGAATATGATTCCAGCGGCAATAATAAAACTATCATTGCTGAATTATCAAACAGATTATTGTTTTCTGTAAATGATTCCATGCAAAAAGATATGGAAAATTTACTCAAATATGACTTTGACCCTAAAGGACCTAATTCGAATTTTGCGGTAGTTCGATTGTTTAATTATATTACAAAATTGCCAGAATATCAATTGATTTAAAACTTAAAGCTATGAACAGAAGAAATTTTCTAACGCTTACAGGAACGTTTACCGGAGGGCTACTTGTTCTTCCTGAATTTTTACATGCTTTTGGTTCCCAAAATAGTTTGGTTGTTGGCGAACAATGTTTGGTATTTGTACAGCTAAATGGAGGAAACGATGGTTTGAATACCTATATTCCATATGAGAATCCATTATATTATAATTTAAGAACTAAAATTGCCTTAAATAAGAATATTGTAATTGGAAAAAATAATGGAATGGCATTTCATCCATCTTTAAAAGATTTTGCCCAAATGCAGCAAAATGGAGATTTAACTGTGATTCAGAATGTAGGTTATCCTGAGCCTATTCGTTCACATTTTAGAAGTCAGGAAATTTGGCAAACGGCAGTAGATTCCAATAAATATCTAAATGAAGGCTGGTTAGGACGTTATTTGGATTTGCAGTGTCATGGTCATCAGCCAACAGCGGGAATAAATTTGGACTCGATAGATAATCTGGCATTGAAAGGTGCTGAACCAAATTCGATAACATTAAAAGATCCGGATCGATTTAAGATAAAACCAGGTAATGATGAAAATGTAAAATTATCAAACAATCCGCAATTGGATTTTGTTCGAAAAATTGCCAATTCACTTATAGAAGGTTCAGATGAAATTCAAAATGCATTGAAACAATCGAAAACAGAAGTCAGTTATCCAAAAACCGGATTGTCCAAAAACCTGGAATGGATTGCGCGATTGGTAAAAGGAAATTTAAATTCGAAAGTGTATTATACTTCACTAAACGGATTTGATACACATGACAATCAACTTTCTATGCACGAACGAAAATTAACTGAATTAAATGATGCACTATTTAGTTTTTATCAGGATTTAAAACAGGCTCAATTGCTTCAAAATGTAACAATTGTCGTGTTTTCAGAATTTGGACGACGTGTAAAAGACAACGGAAACGGAACAGATCACGGAACAGCAGCGCCAATGTTTATCATTGGAGGAAATAATAAAGGAACAATTTTAGGAAAAAATCCAAATTTAGCAGATTTAGATAATGGTGATTTAAAATATGAAATTGATTTCAGAAGTGTTTATGCTTCTTTATTAAAGGAAAAAATGAGTTTTGATTATTCTAAAATTGGGATTAAGAATATGCCGGTTTCCGGGTTGTTTTAAAAATAGAAAAAAATAAATTTGTTAGTTTGTTTTTGATTGAATTTATTTCATGGTAATTTGATTAAATTTGTAACATTGATAATATTAGTAATATTGAAAATATGGAAATCAAAAACTTATCTAAATATAGTAATGCTGAAAAAATTGTTTTAGCTGAACAACTGTGGGATAGTGTTTCTAAAGAGGATTTAGAAGTTTCTGATGATGTTAAGAGAGAGTTAGATGTTCGTATTCAAAATTTAGAAGAGGGAAAAACTGAATTATATACTTGGGATGAGGTTAAAGCTCATTTAAGATCGATTAGATAATGCATAGAATTCGGTTTGTTAAAGAAGCATTATTTGATGTTGAAGATGTTGTTATTTGGTATGAAAAACAAAGAATAGGTCTTTCTTATGATTTCGAACTTTGCTTAGAAGCTGGGCTTGATGAAATATCAAGAAACCCAAATGCTTTTCAAAAAAAATATAAAAATGTAAAAATTAGATTTATTTCAAGATTTCCTTATGGAATTCACTATCGATTTGAAAAAGATGAAATTGTCGTTATAGGTGTATTTCATACCTCCCGATCTCCCAAAAATTGGTCAAAAAGATTAAATTTATAAATGAATCTTAGAAACTGACGTACTTAGAAGTTCGGAAACTTTTAAAACCCCCACCGCAATAATCTCATTTTAAACCATATTTTTTATAATATCATACAAAAGGAATATAATTTGTTAAGAAATCCTCTTTTGTTTCATAAAATGCAATATTTTTTTTGGTGCAGTGAAAATAATTTATACATTCGCAGAGAATTTATTGAAAAACACAAACAAAATGTCTAATAACCGTTTTTATTTTAGCAACTCTTTTTATTTCTTCTTTAGTAGAAGTGAGGATTGTGCTATGGTTATTTGAAAAATATAAAATACAAATAAAACTAATATACAATCCTGATGCAAATCAGGATTTTTTTTTGAATATATGACAACTAAAATTGCAATACAAGGTATAAAAGGTTCTTTTCATCATCAGGTTGTGAAGGAATATTTCTCTGAAAATGTGGCTATTGATGAATGTTTGTCTTTTGAAGAATTAGTTGACAGCCTGCTTTCCGGAAAATCTGATCAGGCGGTTATGGCAATTGAAAATTCGATCGCAGGGCCAATTATTCCGAATTATGCTTTGATTGACAAGAATAATTTACACATCATTGGCGAGCATTATTTAAGCATTCATCAAAATTTAATGACTTTAAAAGGTCAGAAAATAGAAGATATAAAAGAAGTTCATTCGCACCCAATGGCATTATTGCAATGCATGGATTTTTTGAAACAATATCCAAATATCAAATTGGTTGAAGATAAAGATACGGCAGAAACAGCAAGAAGAATTCAGGAAAAACAATTAACCGGAATTGCAGCTATAGGGAGTAAAGTAGCTTCTGAAATGTATGATTTGGAAATCATCGCACCGGAAATTCAAACGATTAAAAACAATATGACTCGTTTTGTGATTATCAAAAAGCAGAATTCATTTTTGCCGGAAAGCGAAATTAACAGAGCTTCAATTAAATTTGAATTAGATCATAAAAGAGGAAGCCTTGCAGCGGTTTTAAATGTAATGAGCGATTGCAAATTGAATTTAACGAAAATTCAGTCACTTCCAAAAATTGAAACTCCCTGGAAATATTCGTTTTTCGTAGATGTAACATTTGAGAAATATGAAGATTTTGCAAAAGCCAAATCGTTACTAAATATAATGGCAGAATATTTAAAGGTTTTGGGAGAATATAAAAACACTAAACCTTTTATAGGTTAGAAGTTATTAGTTAAAAGTTATTAGTTAAAGAGCCTAAAGCTTACAGCTTAAAGCGTAAAGCAAAAAAAAAATGATTACAACAGCAAAAAGATTAGATACAGTTGAAGAATACTACTTCTCATCAAAATTGAGAGAAGTTCGACAACTGCAGTCTGAAGGAAAATCTATCATCAATATGGGAATTGGAAGCCCTGATTTGAGTCCATCGAAAGCAGTAATTGAGGCGGTTGCCGGAGCAATTCAAGATGAGAATGGGCATGGTTATCAGAGCTATCAGGGATTACCGGAATTGAGAAAAGGAATGGCAGATTTTTATCAGAATCAGTTTGGTGTTGCATTAAATCCGAATAATGAGATTTTGCCTTTGATGGGTTCAAAAGAAGGGATTATGCATATTTCACTTGCATTTTTGAATGAAGGCGATCATGTTTTAATTCCAAATCCGGGTTATCCAACGTATACTTCGGTAACTAATTTGGTAGGAGCTGTTCCGGTTTATTATGATTTGAAAGAAGCGAATGCGTGGGTACCGGATTTTGAAGCTTTGGAAAAATTAGATCTTTCGAAAGTAAAAATTATGTGGCTGGGATATCCACACATGCCAACAGGAGCGAGAGGAAGTTTAGCGTTATTTGAAAAATTGGTTGCTTTTGCTAAAAAACACAACATATTATTGGTCAACGATAATCCGTATAGTTTTGTTTTAAATGATAACCCAATGAGTTTATTGCAGGTTGAAGGCGCAAAAGATGTGGCTCTGGAATTAAATTCATTAAGTAAAACCTTCAACATGGCAGGCTGGAGAGTGGGTATGGTTTTAGGGAATCCTGAAATTATCGACGCAGTCTTAAAAGTAAAAAGCAATATGGACAGCGGAATGTATTACGGAATTCAGAAAGGAGCTATTGCAGCTTTAAATTGTGATAAATCCTGGTTCGAAGATCAAAACAAAATTTACAGACGCCGCAGAGAATTAACAGAAAAACTAGCAGAAAAATTAGGTTGCAAAGTTTATAAAGAAGGAGTTGGGCTTTTTGTCTGGGCAAAACTTCCGGAAGGAATTGAATCAGCAGAAAAGTTCATTGACGAGATATTATACGAGAAACATATTTTTATAACACCGGGAACAATCTTCGGAAGTAACGGTGAAGGATATATTAGATTCTCATTGTGTGTAAAAGAGGAAAAAGTACAAGAAGCGATTGATAGGTTTTAGTGTTAAGATTTTAGAAGTAAGAATCAAGATTTTAGATTGCGAACTTTGCGTAAAGCCTTGCGAACTTTGCGGTTAAGAAACAAAAAATAAATATGAAAGTATACGTAATAGGAATAGGGTTAATAGGCGGTTCGATGGTGCTGGACATCAAAGAAAAACATCCAAACGCAACTATTTTTGGAATAGATAATAACGAAAAACATTTGCAGGAAGCAATTGATTTGGGTGTTATCGAGAAAGCAGGAAGTTTTGAAGATTTGGCTGAAGCCGATTTTGTAATCGTTTCAGTTCCTGTTGATGTAGCGCTGACGGTTTTACCTAAAGTTCTGGATTTGGTTGGAGATAAAACAATTGTTTTTGAAGTAGGTTCCACTAAAAAGCCAATTTGTGAAGCTGTAGCAAGTCATCCGAAGAGAAGAAACTTTATCGCAACACATCCTATTGCAGGAACAGAGTTTTCAGGACCTTCGGCAGCAATAAAAGGTTTGTTTCAGGGGAAAACGAATATTATTTGTGAAGTGGAAAAAACCACTTTTAAATTGCAGGAAAAGGCGTTGAAGCTTTTTGCAGAAATAGGAATGAGAATTCGATATATGGATCCGATTTCGCACGATAAACACATTGCTTACGTTTCTCATTTGTCGCACATTAGTTCGTTTATGCTCGGAAAAACAGTAATGAATAAGGAAAAAGACGAACAGGATATTTTTGACATGGCGGGAAGTGGATTTGAAAGTACCGTTCGTTTAGCAAAAAGTTCTCCCGCAATGTGGACACCAATTTTTAAGCAAAACAAAGAACATGTTATTGAAACATTAGAAGAATATATCTCAAACCTGAGTCGGTTTAGGGATTTGTTAAAAGAAGAAAATTACAATGCCATTTTTGAAGAAATGGAAAGCACGAATAAAATAAAAGAAATACTAAACGGATTAACAACAACTAAAAAGTAAATTAGAATTAAGATGGAAAATAAGAAAGAAATGAGAAAGTGGTTAGAAGATTTCAATTTAAATCACCCACTTGTGATAGCTGGACCATGTAGTGCAGAAACAGAAGATCAAGTATTGAAAATTGCTCACGAATTGAAAGATTCGAAAGTTAGTGTATTCAGAGCAGGAATCTGGAAACCAAGAACGCGTCCGGGAGGATTTGAAGGTGTTGGAGAAATTGGTTTGAAATGGTTACAAAAAGCTAAAAAAGAAACTGGTTTATTAATGGGTACTGAAGTTGCAACTGCAGCGCACTGTAAACTAGCTTTAGAACATGATATTGACGTTTTATGGGTTGGTGCTCGTACAACTGCAAATCCATTCGCAGTTCAGGAAATTGCTGATACTTTGAAAGGAACTGATAAAATCGTTTTGGTTAAAAACCCTGTAAACCCTGATTTAGCTTTATGGTTAGGTGGTGTTGAGCGTTTACACATGGCGGGAATCGAGAAATTAGGAGTTATTCACAGAGGTTTCTCGACTTACGAAAAAACAAAATACAGAAATATCCCGGAATGGCAAATTGCTATCGAATTGCAAAATAAATTTCCTGATTTACCATTAATCATCGATCCATCTCACATTACAGGAGATCGTAAAATGATTTTTGAAGTAACACAAGAGGCTTTAGATTTGAACTACGATGGTATGATTATCGAAACGCACTACGATCCGGACAACGCTTGGTCTGATGCTGCTCAACAAGTTACTCCAGACGCTTTGAAACAAATCATTAAAGATTTGACTATCAGAAAAACGGATGACACTACAGATGAGTACAGTTCAAAAATGACAAAACTAAGAGCAAACATCGACGTTCTTGATGCTAACTTATTAGAGTTATTAGGAAAACGTATGAAAGTAGCTGACGAAATTGGTCAGGTGAAAAAAGATGCAAACGTTGCAATTCTTCAAAACAATCGTTGGAACGAAATCTTAGGAAAAATGATTTTAGAAGGTGAGAAAAAAGGTCTTACTGAAGAGTTTGTTTTAAGAATGTTCAAAGCAATTCACCAGGAAAGTATCGGTCACCAAGAGAAAATTTTCAATGCATAATTTTTTTAAACCATATAAGTGGTATAAGTTTTTTAAGCTTTTTGTTTTCATTAATTTAAGTTTTCTTATATCATAATTAAAGATTAAATTGTTTTTTAAATCTCCATTTCTTCGAAAGAAGATTTGGAGATTTTTGGTTTTTATTACATAGCTACGGTTTCAACCGTGTGGACACAATCAATAATCATAATCTTTATCGCCAGGATTGAAACCGTGGACTATGTTTAAAATTATTCATTTATCTTTGCAAAGATTTAGGTTTTCAATCTGAAATCTAATCCCGAAGTTTCGGGACAACAATCTAAAATTAAAGAATGACAGGACTCGTATATAAATCTACAGGAAGTTGGTACACCGTAAAATCTGAAAAAGGCGATTTTATAGAATGCCGTATGAAAGGGAAGTTTAGGATGAAAGGTATTAAAAGTACAAATCCTATTGCTGTAGGCGATATTGTCGATTATGAACTCGAAGAAACTTCGGATGCAGTAACGGGAACGATTTTTAATATTCACGAAAGAAAAAATTACATCGTTCGTAAATCGGTTAACCTTTCGCATCAAATGCATATTATTGCGTCGAATATTGATCGCGTTTTTTTATTGATTACGATTAATAATCCGCCAACAACATTCAACTTTATAGATCGTTTTTTGGTAACTGCCGAGGCTTATAGTATCGAAACAATTCTAGTTTTTAATAAAATTGACACTTTTGACGAGCCAACGCTAGAAGATCAATTGTATATGCAATATGTGTATCAGCAAATTGGTTACAAATGCCTGCGTGTTTCTTCTACAGAAATGAAAGGTATTGATGAATTAAAAGAAATGATGATTGGTAAAGTTAGTATGTTCTCAGGACATTCAGGTGTTGGAAAATCGACTTTGGTAAATGCTATGGAACCATCTTTGCATCTTAAAACCAAAACCATTTCTGAGGCCAGCAAACAAGGTCAGCATACGACTACTTTTGCCGAAATGTATGATTTGTCATTTAATGCAAAAATCATCGATACGCCGGGAATTAAAGGCTTTGGAATCGTTGATATGGAAAAAGAAGAAATCAGCGGTTATTTTCCTGAATTTTTCAAATTGAAAGATCAATGCAAGTTTAACAATTGTTTACATAAAGAAGAACCGCATTGCGCCATAAAAGCAGCTTTAGAAAGAGACGAGATCGCCTGGTCGCGTTACAATAGTTATTTAAAGATCCTGGAAGGTGATGAAGAAAATTATCGTACAGATTCGTATGATGAAGATCGCAAAATTAGTGATGAAACAAGAAATCAGAAATAAATTCCAACTTGAAAATTCCAAATTCCAATTCTAATAATTTATAGGCATTAGTTTATTGTAGAGATGCACAGCAGTGCATCTAACGTTAGAATTTAAATCTTTTTAATCCGTGTAATCTGTGGCAAAAAACCACATCATTAGATAAAATATGAAAATAGTTCTTCAAAGAGTTTCCCAAGCATCCGTAACTGTGGATGGGAATAAAACTGCCGATATTCAAAAAGGATTATTGGTTTTAGTTGGAATTGAAGATTCCGATACTCAGGAAGATATTGACTGGCTTGTTGGGAAAATCATTAAAATGAGAATTTTTGGTGATGAAAATGATGTTATGAATTGTTCTGTTCAGGATATCGATGGCGATATTATTGTGGTTAGTCAGTTTACACTTCACGCTTCTACAAAAAAAGGAAATCGACCTTCGTATATAAAAGCTTCAAAACCAGAATTTGCAATTCCGATGTATGAGAATTTTGTAAAATCTTTAGAAAAAGAATTCAATAAAAAAGTACAAACCGGAATTTTTGGTGCAGATATGAAAGTTAGTCTGTTAAATGATGGCCCGGTTACTATTTTGATAGACAGTAAAAACAGAGAGTAAAAAATCATAAACAAATGTTAAGGATTTCTAAAAATAATATATATTTGGCGAAATTCCTTACTGATGAAAAGCCTCGTTTTTGCATTATTTTTTCTTCTATTTACCGTTATTTCTTCCGCTCAAAAGAGCGAATTTCCAGCATTTACAATTTCAGATAGTCTTAAACAAAATGCCAATGCGGTAGTTCGCTTAGATCAAACCGATATTACAATTTTGTCGCAGCGAAGCATGAATACCAAAAATCATCGCGTTGTAACTGTTTTTAACGAAAAAGGTTTTGATGATATCGATGCTTATGAATTTTATGATAAATCAACATCGGTTAAAAATATTGAGGCTATAATTTACGATGCTTTCGGAAAAGAAATTAAGAAAATAAAAAGAAAAGATTTCAAAGATCAAAGTGTTGTTGGTGGTGGAACTTTGTTTTCAGACAACAGGTATATCTTTTTGGATTATACCCCTATTTCTTATCCTTTTACAATTGAATTTAATAGTGAAGTTCAAACTTCTTCAACAGCTTTTATTCCAAAATGGATGCCTTTGAGAAGTTATGGTGTTAGTATCCAAAAGTCTTTTTTAAATGTAATTTACCCGGCAGATTTGGGTTTTAAAAAGAAAGAATTTCAATTTTTAGATTTTAATATAAAAAAAATAACAGATACCAATACACAACTGTCTTATACAGCCAGCAATATTTTGGCTCAGAAAAACGAAGATTATAGTCCGTCATATAAAGATCTTTTTCCTAAAGTAATGATGGGTTTAGAGCATTTTCACTTAGAAGGTGTTGATGGAACAGCCACAAATTGGGTTGATTTTGGCAAATGGTATTCTGAAAAAATATTATCCGGAACAACAGATTTGCCTGAAGAAACAAAAGCAAAAATTAAAGCTGTTGTTGGAGATGAAAAAGACCCAATAAAAAAAGCAAAATTAGTTTATGATTTTGTACAAAAAAAATCCCGCTATGTTAGTATCCAGGTTGGAATTGGCGGTTGGAAACCCATGTTGGCTACAGATGTCGATCGATTAGGTTACGGTGATTGTAAAGCTTTAACAAACTATACCAAAGCACTTTTGCAAGCTGTTGATGTTCCTTCGTATAATACAGTTTTATATGGAGATAGTTATAAAACCAATATAGAAGCCGATTTTGTTGCCATGCAGGGAAATCACATGATTTTGTGTATCCCAAACGGAAATCATTATACATGGCTGGAATGCACAAGTCAGGACGATCCTTTTGGTTATCAGGGAACTTTTACAGATGACAGAGATGTTTTGATAATTAAACCCGAAGGCGGAGAAATTGTTCGTACTAAAACCTATGACGACAAAGGCAATACTCAAACAGACAAAGGAAATTACACTATAGATGAAAACGGGAATTTTTCGGGATCACTTTCAATTGTTTCAGAAGGGTCACAATACAGTTCAAAATCAAGAATAGAACATTTGCAGCCTACAGAGAAAGAAAAACATTATAAAGAATATTGGGATAAAATCAATAATTTAAAACTTGGGAAAATAGTTTTTACTAACGATAAAGAAAATATTCGGTTTACAGAAAACATTCAGGTAAGTGCTATAAATTATGCTGTAATTGCTGCCAACAAATTAATTTTTCCCGTTGATGCTTTTAATCAAAATGCAAATAACATTAAACGAATTCGAAACAGAAAAAATCCATTTCAAATTCAGCGTGGATATTTAGATTCTGATGAAATAGAAATTAATTTACCTAATGGTTTTACGATCGAATTTTTACCATCAAACTATGAGTTAAAAGGGAAATTTGGGGAATACAAAACCGAAATCATCAAAAAAGAAAATAACAAACTCGTTTATAAGCGTTCGATGTTTTTAAATAAGGGAAAATATTCGAATAAAGAATACGATGAATACCGCCTTTTTATAGAACAAGTGTCCAGAAACGATAATGCCAAAATTATATTAACCAAGAACTAACCAGAAAACTAAACAAGCCAAAACCAATGAAATTTATTAAACCATTTTGTTTATCAATTCTTTTGTTATTGATTTCAAACGTAACTGCGCAGGAATTTAAATTAGGGAAAGTGTCTATTGCAGAATTACAGGAAAAAACACATCCAAATGATACAGCAGCTGCAGCAGCGATATTATATAAAAAAGGAAGTTCAAGAATCGAATACAATCAAAACGATGGATTTGTTACGGTAACTGATGTTGAGACCAGAATTAAAATCTACAAAAAAGAAGGTTATAGCTGGGTTACTCATAAGGTTTGGTATTATAACAACAGTAATATATCTGAGAAAGTTTCTTTTAGTGATGCGATTACTTATAATTTAGTAGATGGCAAAATCGAGAAAACAAAGTTAAAGAGCGAAGGAATATTTGATGAAGTCCGCAATAAATTTAGTGGGCAAAAAAAAATAACAATGCCAAATGTAAAAGAAGGTTCAATTATCGAATTTAAGTATACTATTAGAAGTCCAGCCAGAATGATTAGAGAATGGGATTTTCAAACCAGTATTCCGGTCAATTATTCTGAATTTGTAACTTTTGTTCCAGAATATTATACTTTTAATTCAAGGCAAAAAGGATATGTTTTTCCTAAAATGACTGTTGAAAAAAACAATAAGTCGATAATTATATCTTCTAAAGAAAGAGTTAATTCAGGCGGGTTTACAGCTACAAGAACAGAATTTTCTCAGGACAAGTTTGATTATATAGAAACAAAAACCACTTATGTTGGAGAAAATTTTCCAGCGATGAAAGATGAGGCTTTTGTAAATAACATTGATAACTACACATCAAGTATTCAGCATGAATTGTCGATGGTAAAATTTCCAAATGAGCCATTAAAACCTTATTCAACAGATTGGAATTCGGTAGTAAAAACAATTTACGATTATGAAACTTTTGGTCCTGAATTAAATAAAACCGGTTATTTTGAAAATGATTTAAAAGTAATTTTAGCTGGTAAAGATTCTCCGGAAGAAAAAATTATGACAATCTTAAATCATGTAAAATCGAGTGTAAAATGGAATGGATATTACGGTTATGATTGCGATAACGGAGTACGAAAATCATATAAAGAAAAATCAGGAAATGTTGGGGATATCAATTTAATGCTTACCGCAATGTTGCGTTATGCGGGTTTAACGGCAAATCCGGTTTTGGTGAGCACACGTTCAAACGGGATTCCTTTGTTCCCAAACAGAACAGCTTTTAATTATGTTATTGCCGCAGTTGAAACTCCAAATGGAAATATTTTACTGGATGCAACCGATAAATTTTCGACACCTAATATCTTGCCATTAAGAACACTAAACTGGCAGGGAAGATTAATTAGAAAAGACGGAACATCAGAAGATGTTGATTTAATGCCCAGCAAGCCATCCGGTGATAATGTTTTTATTAATTATACTATTGACAACGAAGGTAAAGTTACCGGAAAAACCAGAAGACAATGTACAGATTATAATGCAATGATAACGAGGGATAATATTTCTGGTTTGAAAGAAGAAGAATATCTGGAGAAACTGGAGAATGAAAATAATAAAATTGAAATAAGCGAATATTCAAGAACTAACGAAAAGGAAATTTTATTGCCAATTGTTGAAACTTATTCTTTTACAGGAAATAATTTATGCGAACAAATTGGTGGTAAAATCTATATTAATCCGATGTTATTTTTTACAAATGAAAAAAATCCTTTTAAGCAGGAAGTTAGAGAATATCCGGTTGATTTTGGTTTTCCATTTGCAGACAAGTATAATATTACCATTCAAATTCCGGAAGGTTTTTCGGTAGAGAGTTTGCCGGCGCCCGCAGTAATGACGATGGAGGATAATTTAGGAACTTTCAAATATAATATTGCAGTAAGCGGAAATTCTTTGCAATTAGTTGTTGCACATCAAATTAATGAAGCTATTGTAGGAACTGATAAGTATGAAATGCTAAAAGAATATTACAAGGCAATGATTGCAAAAGAAACAGAAAAAATAGTTTTAAAAAGAATATAATATGAGATTTTACGGTTTAGTATTGGTTGCTTTTTTACTTTTAAGTATTTCAAAAATTAACGCGCAAAATTATGAATTAGGCAAAGTAACAATTGAAGAATTACAGCAAAAAGTAAATGCAAAAGATACTACCGCAGCCGCAGCAGTTTTATTTAAAAAAGGGAAAACTTTTTTCACTTATACATCAGAAAGAGGTTTTACGGCTAATCATGTTTATGAATTTAAAATCAAAATATACAAAAAAGAAGGACTTAACCTGGCAAACCATAAAGTTTCTTACTACATAGGATATGAAAACAGGAATGATGATAGTGTTAGTTTTTCAAATGCAGCGACATATAATTTGGAAAATGGTGTCATTGTAAAAACAAAATTAAATAGGGAAGGTGTTTTTAATAGCAATATCAATAAATACTGGAATCAGGCAATGATTACTTTGCCCAACGTAAAAGTTGGGTCTGTTATCGAATTTAAATATGTTGTGAAATCCGAAAATCTGATTAGGCTTCCTGATTTCGATTTTCAATATCCTTTTCCTGTTGCTTTTTTTGAGTATAAAACTGAAATTCCTGAGTTCCTGATTTATAAAACAATACTTATCGGTCAAGTAAATATTAAGTCAAGCACTGAAGTAGTAGAGAGTAAACAAATATTTGCTACAGGCTACAAACAAATTAACAGTCTTTATACTTTTGAAAATATTCCTGCACTAAAAAATGAAAAATTTGTCGATAACATAAGCAATTATTCAGGTTCTATACAAAATGAATTAGAAAGAAAGCGATTTCCAAGTGAACCTATTGTAGATTTAACTAAGACATGGGAAGGAGTTGCAACTAGTATTTATGAAAATGAGAGTTTTGGAAAAGAGCTTAAACTTAAAAATTATTATTCTGAAGATTTAAAAATTTTATTAGCAAATGTAAACTTGCCTTTGGATCGGTTAAATGCAATATTCAACTTTGTTCAGAATAGAATGAACTGGAATAAAGAAAATGGATATTTTGTAGACAAAGGAGTTAAAAAAGCATATGAAGCAAGAACAGGAAATGTAGCAGAAATAAATTTCATTTTGATTTCGATGCTAAAAACTGCGGGTATAGAAGTGAGTCCGGTTTTGGTTAGTACCCTTGAAAATGGCGTGCCTGTATTTCCAAACCGTACTGTTTTTAATTATGTAATTGCCGCTGCAGAAATCGATGGAAAGAAAATTTTATTAGATGCAGCGAATAAGTTTACTACGTCAAATGTTTTGCCATTAAACCTATTAAACTGGAAAGGAAGACTTATAAAACAAGATGGTTCTTCGCAGGAAATTGATCTTATTCCGGAATCTCTGTCAAAAGGCAACTATACAATAATAGCCACTATAGATCCTGAATTAAGACAAATTCAGGGACAAGTTAGAATTAGAAGAGCAGATTATTCGGCACTTCAATTTAGAGAATTAAAAGTAAGCAATAATGATGAAGACGCTTATCTTGAAAAGTTAGAAAATGATTTGAGCAAAATCGAAATTAAAGATTATTTATTAGAAAATAAGAATGAAGATTTGTCGAAACCAGTGGTAGAGAAATTTAATTTTTCATGGAGCAATGCGTATGATATGATTAACGGGAAAATATTTTTAAAACCCTTGCTTTTCTTTACACACACTTCCAATCCGCTTGTTCAGGAAGAAAGACAAATGCCAGTTTATTTTGGATATCCGGATCAGAATGTTTACAATGTCTTCTTAAAAATCCCGGATGGCTATGTTGTAGAATCGCTTCCAAAACCAATAAGCATTAGTACAGAAGGTAAAGATGGTTTTTATATAATGAATATGAATACTGAAGAAAATAAAATACAAATTCAGGTGACAAAAGGAATAAACAAAGCTATTTTTGCAGCAAGTGATTACGATATGCTGAAAGAGTTTTTTCAGAAGATAATCGTCAGTCAAAATGAAAAAATTGTCCTTAAAAAAATATAATCATGGATTTGAAAAATGCACAACTAGACGTTGATACCTGGATAAAAGAACACGGAGTTCGCTATTTTAATGAATTAACAAATATGGCGCAGCTTACCGAAGAAGTTGGTGAAGTTGCCCGAATCATTGCTCGCAGATATGGTGAGCAATCTGAAAAAGAAAGCGATAAAAATAAAGATTTAGGCGAAGAACTGGCCGATGTTGTTTTTGTGGTTTTATGTTTGGCGAATCAAACCGGAATAGATTTACAAGCCGCTTTTGACAAAAAAATGGATTTAAAATCGGTTAGAGATAAAGATCGTCACAAAAACAACGATAAATTGAAATAATTGTGAAATATCAGTTATAAACTTTGAATTATGAGTTTTGAATTTTGAATTATGAATGGGGAGTGGTAAATTGCATGCCTGAATTAGGTTTCTAATCCATCATAATTCAAATTCACCACTTACAATAAAAAAAATGAATTTAAAATTAAGCACGAATTCACCATTCACCATTGATAATTCTCAATTAAATATAACTGGATCCAAAAGCGAAACCAATCGTTTATTATTACTGAAAGCATTATTTCCAAACATTACATTAGCCAATACCTCAAATTCTGATGATAGCGAAGTAATGCAAAAAGCTTTAATTGGAAATGATGAAATTGTAGATATTCATCATGCAGGAACTGCAATGCGTTTTTTAACAGCTTATTTTGCTGTAAATGAAGGCAGAGAAGTAGTAATGACAGGTTCAAGCAGAATGCAGGAACGTCCTATAAAAATTTTGGTTGAGGCTTTGGCACAATTGGGCGTTGAGATCTCTTATGAAAAAGAAGAAGGATATCCGCCAATACGAATTAAAGGAAAAAAAGTTACGGCTTCAAAAGTAACTTTGGCTGCCAATGTAAGCAGTCAGTATATTTCGGCTTTATTACTAGTCGCTTCAGAATTAGACAACGGTTTAGAGCTGACGTTGGAAGGAGAAATCACTTCAATTCCGTACATCAAAATGACTTTGGCTTTGCTAAATGATTTAGATATTCAAACCAGTTTTGAAGGAAATGTTATTAAAGTATATCCAAAAACAGAAGTTGCAGCTAAAGAAATGGTTGTAGAATCTGATTGGAGTTCGGCATCTTACTTTTTTAGTCTGGTTGCTTTGTCTGATTCCGCTTCACTTATGTTAAGCAGTTATAAAAAAGACAGTTTGCAGGGCGATTCAGAGTTGGTATCACTTTATGAAAAAATGGGTGTTCAGACTACGTTTGAAAACAATAAAATGACTTTGGTAAAACAAGAGAATTTTAAGTTTGAAGATGTAAATTTTGAATTAAATAATACTCCGGATATCGCGCAAACAATTGTTGTAACTTGTTTAGGTCTGGGAATTGGCTGTCATTTAACAGGTCTCCATACTTTAAAAATTAAAGAAACTGACAGATTGGAAGCGCTTAGAATTGAATTGACAAAATTGGGAGCCAATATTTCTGTTACTAATGATTCTTTGACTTTATTGCCTTCGCAAAATATTAATCATAATGTAAAAATCGGCACTTACAATGATCACCGTATGGCTATGGCTTTTGCGCCTTTAGCCCTGAAAGTTCCAATTATTATCGAAGATGCCGAAGTAGTTTCAAAATCATATCCAGATTTCTGGAATGATCTGAAAGCATTAAATTTCGAAGTATCAGAATTGTAAATAAAAATATTCACCACGAATTCACGAATTTTAAATAATAATTCGTGAATTCGTGGCGAAAAAATGCATAGCCTCCAGTTTTAACTGGAGGTTTTTTTATGAATTATTGTTTTCGGCTTTAGCCAAATAAATTATTGACATTTTACAAGAATCCGGATTAAATGAGCTTATACGACTTATATGTTAAAAAAAATCTTTTTTAATCAACTCGAAACGCCACTAAATCAACGACTTTTGAAAATAAACAGCAAAACACTTGACAACGCCTATCTCACAATCGTATATTTGCACACGATTTATAATTTTAGATAAAAAATCTAAAATCTACACTCTAAAAATCACAATGCCAATATGAAATTATCACATTTTCAATTTAACTTACCAAAAGAACTTTTAGCGGAATTTCCAGCAGAAAACAGAGATGAGTCTCGTTTAATGGTAATCGATCGTCAAAAACAAACTATAGAACATAAAATGTTTAAAGATGTTATCAACTATTTTGATGACGGAGACGTTTTAATTCTTAATAATACTAAAGTTTTCCCTGCACGTTTGTATGGAAACAAAGAAAAAACAGGAGCAAGAATTGAAGTTTTCTTATTAAGAGAATTAAATTCAGAGCAACGTCTTTGGGACGTTTTGGTAGATCCGGCCAGAAAAATCCGTATCGGTAACAAACTTTATTTTGGTGACGATGATTCGTTAGTTGCTGAGGTAATTGACAATACAACTTCTCGTGGTAGAACATTACGTTTTTTATATGACGGTTCTTACGAAGAGTTTAGAAACAAATTGACAGAACTTGGAGAAACTCCAATTCCTAAATACATCAACAGAGAAGTAACGGCTGAAGATGCTGAAAGATACCAGACAATCTACGCAAAAGAAGAAGGAGCTGTAGCGGCACCAACTGCTGGTTTACACTTCTCAAAACACCTTTTGAAAAAACTGGAAATTAAAGGAGTAAACTTTGCAGAAGTAACACTTCACGTAGGTTTAGGAACTTTTAATCCGGTTGAGGTTGAAGATTTATCAAAACACAAAATGGATTCTGAGGAATTGATCATTAAACAAGATGCTTGTGATATTGTAAATGCTGCAAAAATTGCGAAAAAACGTATTTGTGCAGTTGGAACAACTTCAATGCGTGCTATTGAAAGTTCAGTTTCATCTCAAAATACTTTAAATCCTTACGAAGGGTGGACAAATAAATTCATTTTTCCTCCTCACGATTTTAGTATTGCAAACTGTATGATTACAAATTTCCACACACCAAAATCAACATTATTAATGATGATTTCTGCTTTCTGTGGACATGATTTAATGAAAAAAGCATACGAAGAAGCAATCAAAGAAGGATACAAATTCTATTCTTACGGAGATGCAATGTTGATTCTATAATTTGCAAGTCAAATCAAATATAAAACCTGTCAGAAATGACGGGTTTTTTTATGGTTTAAAAGTTTCAGGTTTCAGGTTTCAAGTTGAACGCATCGTTGAGCTAACCTGAAACTTGAAACCTGAAACAAAATTAACTAACTATTATAGCATTTTTTGTTATTTTTACCTTTCAAAAATTATACAATGACTTTTCAAAATACACGCGAATTCGCGAAACAACTTGACTCACAAGATACTTTAAACCATTATCAGGATCAATTTATATTTCCTAAAGTAAATGACAAACGCGTAATCTATTTTACGGGAAACTCTTTAGGTTTACAGCCAAAACGCACCAAAGCTTATATCGATGAAGTAATGAATGACTGGGCAGAACTAGCCGTTGAAGGTCATTTTTATGCTCAAAAACCATGGTGGGATTATCAGGAAAGATTTGCAGAACCATTGAGTAAAATTGTTGGTGCTTTGCCATCTGAAGTTACGGTAATGAACACTTTGACAGTAAATCTTCATTTGTTGATGGTTTCATTTTATCAGCCAAAAGGCAAACGTTATAAAATTATCTGCGAAGAAAAAGCTTTTCCATCAGATCAATATATGTTTCAGAGTCAGGTTCATTTTCATGGATATAAAACAGAAGATGCAATTGTAGAAATCAAACGTCGTGAGGGCGAACATAATATCCGCCTGGAAGATGTTTTGGCAAAAATTGAAGAAGTTGGAGATGAACTTGCTCTCGTTTTAATTGGAGGAGTAAATTACTATACAGGACAAGTTTTTGATATTAAAACCATCACCGCTGCAGGACACAAAGCTGGAGCAAAAGTGGGTTGGGATCTGGCACACGCCGCCGGAAACATAAAACTTGAATTGCACGATTGGAATGTAGATTTCGCTGCATGGTGCAGTTATAAATATATGAATTCAGGTCCGGGAAATGCTTCCGGATGTTTTGTACATGAAAAACATCACAATGATGCTGATTTACCAAGATTTGCCGGCTGGTGGGGACATAATAAAGAACGTCGTTTTAAAATGGAACCAACTTTTGATCCCGTTCATGGGGCAGGAGGATGGCAAATTAGTAATTTACCGGTTCTTTCATTAGCGCCTTACCTGGCTTCAGTTGAAATGTTTGCTGAGGTTGGAATGGATGCTTTAATTGCAAAAAGAGATCATATAACTTCTTATTTAGAATTTATTCTGCATGAAATTGATAAGGAAGTAAAAGGTAATTTTGAAATTATTACACCTTCAAATCCCGAAGAAAGAGCTTCTCAATTGTCTGTTTTTTTACACGGCGAAGGAAGAAGTTTATTTGATTATTTAATGAAAAACGGAGTTATTACAGATTGGCGTGAACCTAATGTAATTCGTCTTGCACCAGTTCCACTGTATTGTTCTTATGAGGATATGTATGATTTTGGACAAATTCTGAAAAAAGGAATCTTAGGAAAATAAAAGAAATTCGCAAAGTTTTTTTTTACGCAGATTTTACAGATTTAAGCAGATTTTAAAATATTTTTCAAAAAGAATCTGCTAAAATCCATTTCAAATCTGCGTGAAAAAAAATCAACAAATAAAAAAATCCGTTTTTAATCAGTGTTTTGCTTTAGCAATCCGCGTCATCCGCGTTCTAATCTACAGGGCAATCTTCAAATTCTATAACCTTTCCACAAAATCCTGTAACTTAAACAAAAGCTATCTTCGTTAATTTGTAGTGTATAATAACTTAAAACTACAATCATGAAAACTGTATATATATTACTAGTAGCCCTATCAATTGTTTCTTGTCAGAATCAATCAAATGCGGATATGAAGAAGGCGAAACAGGCAAGTATAGATTCCATGAAAGTTGCAATTGAACAACAAAGAGTAATGGACTCGATGAAAACGGAGATGGCAAAAATAAAAGAAGAGCAACGAGTAGAATCTCAAAAAGTGGTAGTGGTACATCAACAGGCAGCAAACGGAAATACTGCAACTACGACAACTACAACTAAAAAGAAAGGCTGGAGTGCTACTGCTAAAGGTGCTGTAATTGGTGCCGGAGTTGGTGCTGCAACCGGAGCAATTGTAAGTAAGAAAAAAGGTGAGGGTGCCATTATCGGTGGTCTGGCCGGCGCCGCTTTAGGAACTGGGACAGGTGCCGTTATTGACAGTAAAAATAAAAAAGAGTAAGCTAAATAGCGCTATATATAAAACCCCGATCTGGATTTCCAGATCGGGGTTTTGTTTTTATACTAATTCTGGTGTTGGAATTTTTATTGATGCTAATTCCAATTTATAAAAATCGAACTGATATTTGATTTTTTCTGCATCGCTTCTAAAATAGAAACCGGATTCAAATAAATTCTGATAATAATCAATACCTTCCAGAAGATTAGCTTTAAAACTATTCCATTTTTTAAGTTGGTTGGCAGTAACTTCACCCGAAATAGTTTCAATCTCGTTTCTGAAATAATCGATATACATCTTTAATTCTTTCACAAATAAATTAGGGCGATTTTTAGCCCTTAAAACAGACTTATTTCCATAAATATGCTGCATCATACCAGTAAGTGAAACTTCTTGATCAAAATACGCCATATTAGGTCCAGGACAAATAACAACACCTTGGGCTTGTCCTTTTATTTTAATGTCATTTTCTAAATAGGAGGAATTGGCTAAACCAACACACAAACATGATTTTTCTGTGATTTTAGTTTTAGCATTCTCAAAAGCATTAATCGAAAGAGTGTTTTTGATACTATCTAATTCGGCTAATTTTATGTCCTGATATTTTTTAGATGCTGTACAAATTCCGTGAGGATCGTATTCTTTACTCAATGCCAGAAATTTTTTAGGGCAAGAGCTTCCTGCTTTATTTTCGTGGATTCGTTTTTGTTTTAAAATTTCATTTGATGTGCCTCTCACGGTATTAAAAGGAACTCCCAAAGGTGAAATATGACTCAAATACAAATCTTTTTCTTTCGCATTTATCAATAAGTTACGGGTTGTCTGGTCTACAGATGTTGCTTCGGGTACTAATAAAAAAGGAGAGCCCCAGCCAACAGAATCGACCTCGTATTTTTCTAATAAAAATTCATGTTCTTCCGCAGTTCCAACGCCGCCCTGAACGGTAATTTTTAAAGGCAGGGGCTGATCAGGAATGGGTGCATTTTTTTGTTGCAGCACTTTTATCATCAATTCATGGGCAGATTGAATTAATTGTTCTTTTTTCAGTTTAAATTCTTCCAGAATAGTTCCTAATAAAAGCCCATCAGTGGCAAAAGCGTGTCCGCCGCAGTTTAAACCTGATTCTATGCGATATTCAGAAACCCAAAGTCCTTTTTTAGCTAAAAAATTTCCCTGAATCATTGCAGATCTAAAATCACTAACTTTTAGAATAATTTTCTTTTTGAGTTCGTTTTTTTGATTTGGAAAAAAGTCTGAAAAATTCTCGAAATAGCTGTAAAGTCTTGGATTCATTCCCGCAGAAAGTACTACTGAAGATTCAAGATTGCTGTTTGCAAAACCTCTTAAAGCAGCATGGGCGTCATTAAACTCAATAGGGAGCTGTTCATTTTTGACAAAATTATCTTTGTCCAGTTTCGTCATGATATTTACATCAATTTCACCTGGAAAAAGATTGGATTCGATGTAGTTTTGAATGTTTTCTTTGAATAAAATTCCATCTTCCAGTAAATTTTGAAAACCTTTTTTAATGTCAGAAGTATTGGGTAATGTTGCTATAAAATTCTCTAAAGCGGTTTTACTTTCAGCTAATTCTGTTTTAAAACTTTCAAACTTCTGTTTTACGATTTTGTCTACTAAGTTTAGATACGAAGTGATTCTTTCGGCGCGATAATCATGGAATTTCTGATTTATTTCTTCATATGGAAAATTGAATTTGGTGCTGTAAAAATCACGCATCTTTTCAATTAAATCATCATCGGCTATAGAAATCACAGACGAAATCCCGTATTGCGCCACTCGTATCGGGCTGTCAATAGTATAAGCGAGTCCCATTACCGGAATATGAAAGGTATGTAAAGGCCTTTTTGTCATTTGTTTTCAAATTAAAATAAAAACAAATGTGAAGAAAAATAATTACTGAAAACCTGATAATTATCAGGTTCGAGGTTTCTTTACATAGCCAACGGTTTCAACCGTGGGAGACGGGGCGTAAAATACATTGTGTTCCAACGGTTAAAACCGTTGGCTATGTCAACAAATAAAAAATTTGCGGAAATTCGTGTAATTCGTGGCTAAAAAATACTAAATCAAAATCTTCTTCAAAGATTCTGCAATGCTTCGCCATAAAAAATTATAGAATGATTTTTCCTGAATTCTTTCAAGTTCAACCTCGGCGGTTTTTGCTTTGTCTTTTGAGTCGTTTTTTACTAATAAATTAACGACAGCAGATTTTAGTTTGGCTTCTTTTTCCGGGTTTTTCTTTTTGAATAATTTCACTTTCAGATCGTCATAATCTAAAGAGGCATTTCCTTTGGAGATATTATCATTTCCATAAAAATTAAAACGGTATTTATTAAAAACTCCCGTAAACGAAGCATTCATATAAGGCTTGCTGAATCGGCCAATAGCAGCAACATCAAAATTTAAAATAACGCCCTGAATATGAAAACTGTCTTTTTTATCTAAAACATTAAAATTCCAATTAACATTTAATGGCGACGTTTTCATGAACACGCAGTTAATTTTGATTTTTACATCATCCATTTTTTTTAATCCAAAACCACTTTTCAAATTTGTTGCCTGAAGATTAAAATGATCAAAGTTTAAAACACCCGGACCTTTAGAAAAATCAATTTCTTCTTCGTAAACCAGTTTTGATTTCAAGACTTGCAAAGTATCAATTTGAAGCGGAAATTTAATATTTCGTAATAAATGATTGTAAAGATATTTTTTGCTTAAATCATCTTTTGGCATTTTGCCACGATAGATATTGGCATCAAAATGATTGATTACAAGTGAATTTGCTTTAAAGAAAAAACGATCATTTTTAAAACCCCAATCCATTTTTGCTATTTGGGCTGAATCAAATTTTAGCGTATAAATATCCTTTTCCTTATCTAAATGCTTAATAAAATCTCGTCGGTTAAATTGAGGAAGATTAGAAAAATTATTGATTTTTATAAAGTTTTTTTCGGTACTTATTTTGCCAATGTTAATATGATAAAAAGCACTTGGTCTGTAAAATAAGCTATCAATAACCAAAGCGTAACTTTCATATCGAAGCGGAATTTTTTCGTTTAAGGTTGCATCGGTGATTAAAATACCTTCCAGTTTTAAAATCATTTTTTTAATACTGAAAATTGGTTTTTGAGTATCTAAAGAAACAACATCCACAGATGCGTCATTCAAATAAATGTTCGAAACAGCAATTATTTTACGAAAGGGTGCGATAATTTCATTTTTAATGCTTTTGCTGTTATTCAAAAGTTTTTCACCTTTTTTATATAAAATAACTCTGGGTTTATTGATGATAATGCTCTCGGCCTGAATAACGTCGCGAAAAGCCAAATCCCAAATATTAAAATGCTGAATGGTAATAGATTCGATTTTCGAAAAAAGCCCGTTTTTGCTGTCTTTAGGTTCATTTTTCGGGCTTACTAATAATGTCTCGGCGTAGATATTTCTGGAAAAAAGCGATACTTCAATTTTTTCGTAATTGATGTTATACGGCGTATTGTTTTTCTCGTGAATAATAATCGGAAGTTGTTTTTTGATCCAGTAATTCAGACCAATATTGGCAAAAATCACAAGTAAAAAAAGGGAAATTACACCGATTGCTATTTTTTTATATACTGACATTTATAGGATTGGTTTTAAATACATAAATTTAGGCTTTAAAAAAAAAGGATTATTACATTATTCTCTTTATTGGTTACATGATTTTACAAACCTTAATTATTTACTTATTTCAAAATATGAGAAGATTTAAAAAATTTCTGCTGGTTTTATTCGTACTTATAGTTGTAATTGGAATAGGTTTGTGCGCTTACATTTTTCATTTAAAGCCTAAATATGAAGGTGAATTAGAACTTAAAAACATCCAAAAAGAAACCATCGTTTATTTTGATGATTTTGGTGTTCCCCATATTTATGCCAATTCTGAAAAAGATGCAATGACAGCTTTAGGTTATGTACACGCGCAGGAAAGATTGTGGCAAATGGAATTATTACGCCGAATTGCTCCAGGGAAATTATCAGAGATTTTTGGATCTGTTGCACTTAAAAATGATATGTTTTTCTCCGGTATTGGTATCGAAGATGCTTCGGCGAAAGCCATAGCAAAACTGGATAAAAACAGCCAGAGTTATCAATTAACAATGGCGTATTTAGATGGAATTAATCAATATTTAGAGGAAGGCGTAACACCAATTGAATTTACTTTGGTTGGTGTAAAAAAGAAAAAATTTACGATAGAAGATGTTTATAATATTTTTGGATACATGTCTTTTAGTTTCGCAATGGCGCAAAAAACAGATCCTCTATTAACAGATATTCGCAATAAATACGGTTCTGCCTATTTGAAAGATTTAGGAATTGAAGGCGAATTTAATACGACACAAATCAAAAGTTCAAAAGAAAATATTGAAGAATATACAGCAATTTCAAAGTCGGTTGCGGCTTTGCTGGATAAATCGCCGATTCCACCATTCGTGGGCAGTAACAGCTGGGTTGCAGGACCAAATAAAACCAAAAGCGGAAAAGTAATTTTTGCGAATGATCCGCATATTGGGTTTTCGCAGCCTGGGACTTGGTACGAAGCGCATTTGGTAACGCCAAATCATGAATTGTACGGTTGTTATTTGGCCGGAACGCCGTTTCCGTTATTGGCACACAATCGCGATTATGCTTACGGATTAACGATGTTTGAAAATGATGACATCGATTTTTATCAGGAAAAAAATAAAGCCGGAGATTCAACTCAATATCAAACACCTGATGGTTTTGCAAAATATCAATTGATCAAAAAAACAATTAAAGTAAAAGATAGCTCTGATGTAGTTTTAACTGTAAAATCAAGTCGACACGGACCTATTATGAATGATTTGCTGGAACGTTTAGATCGTAAAAATCCAATTGCAATGACGTGGACTTATACCCAACAGCCGATTCAGATTTTGGATGCTGTTTATGGACTTTCGCACGCTAAAAGCAAAGATGATTTTAAAAAAGCAGTACAATTAGTTGCCGCGCCGGGATTGAACGTAATGTACGGCGATGCTAAAGGAAATGTAGCTTGGTGGGCAACGGGAAAATTATATAAACATAATAAAGGCGTGAGTACGTACTTTATTTTAGACGGTGCCAGCGGAAAAGATGATATTGCAGAATATCTGGATTTCTCCAAAAACCCATCTGCAGAAAATCCTGAATGGGGTTATGTGTATTCTGCGAATAACCAGCCGGAAGCTATTGATGGCTTTTTATATCCGGGATATTATTTGCCTGAAGATCGTGCAAAAAGAATTTCAGGTTTAATGGATGCAAAATCAAATTGGGATAAGGAAGAAATTAGTAAAATGATTTATGATAATACATCTGATGTTTCACCGGGCGTTGTTCAAAATCTAATTTCAAGTTTAAATAAAAAATCTCTTTCGATAGAAGAAAGACAGGCAATTGGAGTTTTAAAAGCCTGGAAAGGCACCAATAATTTAGAAGATATTGCGCCAACGATTTACAACAAATGGATTTATTTGTATTTGAAAAATACTTTTGAAGACGAAATGGGGTCTGACAATTTTAATTTATTTCTTGGAGTGAGTTTAGGAAAACAAATTATAGCCAGACAGATTGTAAATGAAAATTCGGTTTGGTGGGATAATATTAAAACCAAAAACGTAAAAGAAACCAGAAGTGAAATTGTATCAAAATCATTTCACGAAGCGATTACTGCACTTAAAAAACAATTAGGAAACAATGTTCCCAATTGGAATTGGGGAAAAGTTCATACCGTAGAACACGAACATCCGCTTGGAAAAGTGGCTGCTTTACGTAAATTATTTAATGTTGGCCCATTTGCAGATCCGGGATCGAATGAAGTAATTAACAATCAGTTTTTTGGATATAATGAAGAAGGGAAATATTATGTAAAAGGCGGACCTTCAACCAGAAGAATTGTTGATTTTGCAGATATTGAAAACAGTTGGAGCATTTTACCAACAGGACAATCGGGAAATCCTTTTAGCAAACATTACGACGATCAGGCCGATATGTTTGTTCACGGAAAATTCAGAAAAATGAAGTTGAATAAAGAAGAAATTATAAAAACTTCGACAAAATTGGTTTTCAAACCAGAGAAAAAATAGTTTTTTTGAAGTTGCTAAGGTTCTGAGTTGCTAAGATTCTAAGATTGCTATAAAAACTTAGAATCTCAGAACCTTAGCAACTTAGTATCTTATTTAGCCAAATACTTCCCGGTAACAACATCTTTGGCATAAATATCCAGATTGTTAAGCAGGACTTTGTTGGTTGTCATTGCGTTTGTAGTTTGGTAAGCCGTATTTTTTTGATATTCTTTTAATAATGTTTCTAATTCTACTTCGTTGTAAAAAGCAAACATATTATAAACCGCATCTCTAAAGTTTTTAAAGTTGATGGTTTCAGTTATTTGAACCGTTTTTTGTTCGTTCCATTTTTCTTTATATGCCGTTTCGTTTATTTTGGTCAAGCAATAATCAACAAAATAGGTTTTGTAATTGGTAACATCAATAATTTTATTGACAATAATAGTATTTTGCTGGGTTGGCATTGGCGCCTTAGCAACCGAAGTTTGAGAAATACAAATAGCAGGAACAAACATCAATAATACAAGAAACAGAAAGTAGTTTTTTTTCATAGGTTATCTTAAAATTGATTACAGTTTTTAAGCTGTAGATCAGGTTGATTTAGATTTTAAATATTATTTTTTGGGCTTGGCTAAAATAGTTTTTTTGTTCTGAATATTCAATGGAAAAATAACTTTTAAATAAAAAATCTCCGATAGCAAATTTTAAAATTTCTGCTGTTGGAGATTTGTAAAGTAATAGTGAAGAATAGCATTTTTCAATCCGTTATTTTCTCGAAGTGCGCATTGCTTTTACCACTTTTAGGTTTTTATCTTTTGATAGTGTTTGGTATTCCGGAGTTTCCATTCCGTATAAGGCAATTTTCCCATTTTCATCATTATGAATTCCCCAGCCGTAACGTTTGGTTAAAGGTGAAGCGCGAAAACACGCCTGACCTTTTGAGAAAAACTGTTCTCTGGATTTTTCATATTCTGATTTGGTTAAATCATGTTTATCTGCAAAAACCTGAAACAAAACATCATCAGAAGAATATTTATATGGATTTTTGCTGATCATGTCAAACTCAATATTGGCAACAGTTTTCTTGTCGCCTTTTTGTTGCGGGATTTCACCATTAGTTGCCAGACAATCTTCTGCAACTTCAATAAAAGTATTTTGATAATTTGTAGTGTGAATTTTCATATCATTTATTGATTAAATAGCTTAGCTAAAATAATCATTTTCAATAAAAAAAAACTCTAACAATCCAGTTTTAAACTGAATTATTAGAGTTAATTTGAATAATTTATTCTTTGTTACTGATTATTTCTTTTTCAAAATTTCTGCTAAAACTTCTTTTCCATGTTCATTTTTCGGATCAAGTTCTATCGATTTTTTGTAATTCGCAATTGCTAATTTTGTGTCTCCATCGGCTAAATAAGCTTCGCCTAAACTATCATACGCATTTCCGGATTTAGGAAAAGCTTCTACATTAATTTTAAAAACTTCAAGAGCTTCTTTCTTTTTTCCGGTCATTAATAATTGATATCCAACATTATTCATATCATCTTCCTTAATGCCATAAGTTGAATCTGCTTTTAGTTTTTTATAAGTTTCTGCTCCTGTGGCTGCGCCTTTTTCTGTTAATACATCTAATAATTCAAATGCCATTGATTTTTTTGGCTGATTAAAAGGCTGATTGTATAAAATATTTCTAATAGATTCTGTCATTTCACCCAAAACAGTTCTTCCTGTATTATTTAATAAAACAATAAGAATCTTGTCAGATGGAACGCGGGAGATATTGGTATTAAAACCATTAATTCCTCCGCCATGTTCAA
This sequence comes from Flavobacterium sp. MEB061, assembly GCF_000834715.1. Lineage (NCBI taxonomy): Bacteria > Pseudomonadati > Bacteroidota > Flavobacteriia > Flavobacteriales > Flavobacteriaceae > Flavobacterium > Flavobacterium sp. MEB061. Next base: position 51,886 of record NZ_JXQR01000010.1, read on the forward strand.
TAATTTTTACTTTTCCTTTAGTTCCGTTTGTTACATCTCTAAGAAACCATCCGTAACCATAAGCCTCATCTCCTTGTGCGATATAAGGCTTAAACAAAGATTCCATTGATTTTTCTGAAAGCAATTTGTTGGTATAAAGTGCCTGATCCCATAAATATAAATCTTCTACAGTAGAATATAAAGAACCCGCAGCATACGGAATACTCATGTCGATATAAGAAGAGTTTACGATTTTTTTACCTTGTTTTTCGTAACCAGCAGCTCTGTTTTTTAATATAACATCGCTGTGATCGTAACCAGAATTGACCATCTTTAAAGGAGTAAAAATAGTTTCCTGTAAATATTGCTCATAAGTTTTACCAGTAATTTTTTCAATAATATATCCCAATAAAAAATAACCCGAGTTACTATAAGCGAATTTTTCACCAGGTTTAAATTCAAGCGGTAAATTCGAAAATGTCTTCACGAAATCTGTAGGCGAATATGCATTTCGGGCCTTTTCATTCATGAAGTTGGGTGCGCTGGTATAATTTGGAATTCCGGATGTATGTGTCAATAAATTATGAATTGTAATTTTATCACCCGTTTCTTTTGGATAATCCGGTAAATAAGTTGTGATTGGAACATCTAATTTTATTTTGCCTTCTTCGGCCAATTTTACAATTAACAGAGCCGTAAATTGTTTACTTATAGAGCCTAATCTGAATTTTGTATCAGGTTGATTTGGAATATTCCACTCCATATTAGCAAAACCGTATCCTTTTTGCAAAATAACTTTTCCGTTTTCTGATACAAGTGCAGAGCCGTTAAATAATCCGTATTGATTGTATTTGTTTAATAATTCTTCAATTTGTTTTGCTTTGTCCTGCGCAGAAATATTCAAAGCAGATAATACAAGAAAGCAAACTGCAATAAGTTTGATTGGTTTTTTCATTTGATTAATTAGTTAGGTTAATGAGCGGTTTTTTGATTGTGAAATGATGAATGAAACTCTTCTAATTTATTAGACGACTATTCTTTCATTTTGTTTCAAATATCAATCATTTTTTTGGTATTTGTCTTAATAACTTATAAATACCACAAAAAAATAGCATTACTTTTTTATCGGTTTATGCTCATAACTAACAATTCGTTTCAATATCCAATTTTCATCTTTTCTTTCCCAAATGTGAATAAATTTTCCAGTTCCAACCGGAATATTATTGACTAGAAAAGTATGTTCGCCCAATTGTACCGCACCAAAATCGCCCAATTTATCGATTGTAGTGGAATTTAATTTTCGGGTAAGTTTTTCGGTTCCGGCACATTTTTCGGCCAACGATTTTATTTCGTTGCCTTTAGAAGTATTTAATCCGAAACGATCGTCGTAAAACTCGACATCTTCGGCTATTATTTTTTTAAAAATTGCCGCATCACATTGATTAAAGGCAACATCAAAAAGCAAACTGTCCATTTTTAGGATTTCATTTTTCAGGAGATCCATTTTTACCGTATCATTATTGGTTTGCCCTTTTGCTTCTCTGCTCAAAAACAATATAAAAAAGGCCAATGTGTTTATCATTCGTGTCATAGCTTTTATATTATTTGGTTTCTATTTCAATTATTTTTCTTCCGTTTTCGCCTAAAAAATGGTTGACAATTTTTTCGTAAACCTTATAGCCGTCATCAACATTGGTAAAAATAAGTAAGCCCTGTTTTGTTTTTGGAAGCAATAAAAAAATCGTCTGAACGCCTTTGTCTGCGCCACCATGCGAAAGTGCATAATTGCTATTTCCTAAGTCGTAAATTTCAAAACCCAACCCGAAATATTTGTTTTTCTTTGTCTCAATTTGATGCGAAATCATGTCGTTAAAGACTTTTTCGCTCAAATTATCGCTATTCATTACGCTGCATAAAAAAGTTCCGTAATCTTCAATTGAAGTTAATAAATCATCGGCAGCGTTTGCGGTTTTGTTTTTGGTTGGTTCGTAGGCAACTCCTTTGTTGCTATAATTAATAGCATATCTTGAAAGATCGATTTTATCATTCCAGATTAGTTGTGTATCGCTCATTTTTAACGGATCAAAAACCAATTCATTTGCTAGTTGATCTAATGTTTTATGAAATTTCTTTTCTAATGCTTTTCTCAAATATTCGAATCCTTCTCCGGAATATTGATATTTTGTTCCCGGTTTAAACTTAAAATCTAATTTCCCGGATTCGTTCATAAATCTCCAATTCGGAAAACCGGTTTGGTGACTCAGAATAATTCTTGTCGTCAGCAATTTTGTATTTGGATCGTTTGCGATATCCGGATCTGTCCAATATTTATACAGTGGCTCGTCAAGATTCCATTTCCCCTGACTTACGAGTTTTAGCGTTACGATTGCCGTTACCGGTTTTGTCAATGAAGCGACATTCCAAATGGTATTATAAGGAGCTGAAATACCTTTTTTAAGTTCGCCAAACACTTTTACTTGCTGCAGTTTTCCATTGTTAATTACGCCAATTCCCAATGTTGGAACATTATTTTGTGATAGCCATTTTTCAATTTCTTCATCATTATCAAAAATATCAGACTTTGTTTCGGCCATTTGAGAAGACTGATGATCATAGCTGAGGGATCTGTGCAATTTCCAGATTCCGTTTTCTAATATCCACAGATGCGTAAATTTGGCTGTACTGCCAAAATTTTCTTTAGCGGCCGCCAGAGATTCATTATTCTCTGCAAACTTTTCATAAAATTGATGAATGCCTATTTGAATAGCGCCATACAAAACACTTTTTTTGTATAAAGGATAAATTTCGGTACTGTTGGGGATTAGATATCTTCGGGATTGAAATTTACTTATAGAACCACAAAGACCTTTTTTAAGGTTTTTCAGAAATAAAGTCTTGTCAGAAATACTGTCTTTGTCGTGATAAAATTCAAAATTATCACTTACAAGGTTTTCAAACTGTGAAATATCGCAAGTATTAAAGCCAACATTAAACAGAAGACTGTCTTTTGACATGATGGTTTTGTACAATGTTGAGGTTTTTTCTTCCTGAGAATATCCAAAATGGAATTGAAAGAGGAATGTCCCCATTAAAATTGCTTTTAATGGGAAAAATGACGGATTGATTTTCATTTTATGATTGATTGATTGATTGATTGATTGATTGATTGATTGATTGATTGATTGATTGATGATTTGCAATATTAGTACAATGAAAATTTTTAAAATTGTACAAATGCGAATTATTCTCTTTTTTTTGAAAGAAAATAAGAATTTGAATTGAATGTTTTTGGAGTCGTTTTCATCACATCTTTAAATTGTTTTATAAAATGTGACTGGTCAAAATATTTGTTATAAAGGGCAACATCGGTCAGATTTAATTTTTCCAGACCAATATTCACCATTTGATCGATTGATTTCCTGAATTTCAGAATCTGAATGTATTTTTTGATTGTAAGTCCGGTTGCGATTTTAAATTTAATTTGCAATAATCTTTGTGAGACATTTAGAATGTTTCCAATTTCCGAAACCGTAATTTCTTCGTTATGAATTTTAATGATTTCACAGATTCTCTCTACAAGATTTTTGTTTGAATTTGAAGTATTTAAGTCTTCAAAATACGTATTAATTATATCCAGTAAAACTAAAATATTACCATTTAAACCAGAATTAATTTCGTGTTTAAATGGCAATTCATTTTTATTAATCCTGATAATTGAATCGGTAAAATTGCTTAAATCATAATTAGGAAACATCGAAAGCGTCCAGGCATGCAATTGAATTATGGTGACTTTTGTTTTCGGCTGAATATTAACCAAAACTTTATTCGTCATTTGCGAACAAAAATAGAAACCTTCGGGCATTTCATATTTTTGTTTGCTTGTATGAACTTCGATAGCATTTCCACTCACAATGGCGAGATTAAAACAGCCGTTTGGTAAAACGAGTTTGTTTTCGATCAGGCTTTCGCCGATGCTGTTATCGAGACACCAAATTTTATTGACAAATCTTTCGCAATTTTCGCTCACATAATATTCTGAATATAAGTTCATTTTTAGATTATTATGTTGTTGATTGTCTCAGATTTATTTTTTTCCTGTAAATAATTCTACACTTGATGTTTTCTTAAACGGATCATTAAAGAAACTCAATAAAACCATATTAAAGAGTTCCGGTTTTTCGTAAGCACCAAAATGAGTTGCACCTGGCATTACAAAAAAGTTCGAGTTTTCGATATTGTCAAAAATTTTAATCGAATGTTCTAATCGTATAGCATCTCTATCGCCCGACATAATTAGCACGGGACATTTAATTTTCTGCAAATCTTTCTCGGTGATATTAGGCTGATGCGCTAATAAAGTGTAGAGATTTTTGGTACGAGGATCTTTGGTTACTTTTAAAGTATCCAAAACCATTTGATCAATTTCGTTAAAAATGGCTTTTTTTCCCGGAAATATATTCGCACCAAAAGTGGCTACTTTCGCAGTTTTATCCGGATGATTTATAGCCAATAAAAGACCTAGAATTCCACCATCGCTTTGTCCCCAAATATTGGCATTTTTAATTTTAAGTGAATCTAATAAAACACTTACATCATCGGCCATTTGCACATAATTCAATTGTTTTTTCGAATCATCTACAGATTTTCCGTGGCCTCTGCTGTCAATTGCGATTACCTGAAAATATTGTTTAAAATATTCAATTCTGCGAGTATGACCTTTTATTGATCCGCCATTTCCATGAAGTAAAACCAGAGGCTGACCGCTTCCGTAAACTTCATAGTACATTTTAATGCCGTTAATTTGTTTGTAATGTCCCGCTTCAGGATTGTTTCCGTACGGAATTTTGATTTCTGTCTGCGCGAAAAGAGTTCCAAAAGTTAGTAGGAGAATTGAAAATAGAATGATTGATTTTTTCATTTGATTTGATTGATTTTGATTGATGATGACGTCTAATAATTATTAGACGTCAAAATTTTGTTTTTGTTTCAATATTGATTGAGAAATAAATAAGGATTTACTATTGGAACTTCTAGATTACAAATCCTATTTATGTGATAAATAGAAATTTTGCGCTGTTAGCACTTATAAAACTTTTAATTTTTTTGTTTAAGATTCTGTTTATTGATTTTAGTTTTAATTATTTCGATTTCTTGTCTTAGTTTCAAATTGTCATTCTCCTTATTTATATTTAAAATAAAAGTAAGAATTGATAATATAATTGCAATTAATGATAGTATATATGGTAAGAAACGAGTTCTATAAATCCACTTTTTAGAAAGAAAATCGTATTTTTCTTTTTCAGAATTTATTTTGTTTTCTTCATTCTGTATATGTAAATTATTGAGCCAGCCTCCTTTGTTTATTACTTCTAATCCATATGAGCTTAAGTATATAATTCTATTATTACTTATAGGTTTGATAAGAAGTTTCAGATCATCAATCATTATAAGTAGCAAACTATGATATTCAATATAATCAGTATGATTTTCAAAGTCATCTTCATCTTTCATTTCATAGTGTTCAGTCTCACTTATATTTTTTAAAATTTGATCTATTTTTATATTGTTCATTAATTTAAATTTAATTGATATTTGATAACTTTTAGTTTTGTCACTAAATTACTGTATTTTTCTCTTATAAAACGTTTAAATAAATTCCGCAAAATATTCTCTTTTAGTATTCTTCCATTCCTCTAAAATAATACTATAATAAACATCATCTTTACTTTTTCCTTCAGAATCAACATAATTATTTCTGAAGATTCCTTCTCGTACAGCACCTAATTTTTCTATAGCTTTTTGCGATTTTGTGTTCTCTAAATCAGCACTAAACTGTATTCTTTTGAATTGAATATTTTCGAAACCAAAATTTAATAATTCGTATTTGCAGGCTTTATTCAAACCAGTTCCCTGAAACGCTTTTCCGTACCAGGTCCAACCAATTTCACATTTTTGGCTAGCGTGGTTTAGATAACCGTATCTTGTGCTTCCGGCAACTTTATTGGTTGCTTTGTCTATAATTAAAAATGGATAACAAATTCCGTCTGCTTTTTGTTTTAAGGTGTTTTTGATGTAGTTTTCGAAGTCCGTTTCGGTTCGAACATACATTCCCATGTATTTCCAAATTTCATCATCAAAAATGATTTCTTTGAGCTCGATCTTTCTTTCATTTTCAAATGGAAGTAATAAAACGCGTTCGTTTTCTAAGATTATATTTGATTGTAATAGTTCGCTTTTCATAGGATTTTGTTTTAATTGTTTGCCACGAAGTCACAAAGGCGCAAAGTTTTTGCGCAATCTTGTCATTTCGAAATGACAATAAATGAGAAAAAACTTTGCGTCTTTGCGCCTTTGCGAGATTATTCTTCAGCGAAAATAATCCTTTTCGGATTTCTAATAAATCCATAAAAACAGGATTTTGTTATGAAAACGGGATTTGCATGCTATATAAATCATAAATATTTCCTTTATTTTTAAGGTCTTGTAGAATTATTACTTATTTTTACGATCTTATATTTAGATTTTTCTTGATGCAAACTTCACTAAAAATTGCCGTTGTAGGTTCTGGATTGGTAGGATCATTATTGGCAATTTATCTTAAAAAAGCAGGTCACACCGTTCATGTTTATGATCGTAGTCCTGATATTCGCAAAATAAATTTTTCTGGGCGTTCCATCAATCTGGCTATGTCTAATCGGGGTTGGAAAGCACTTGATGGCGTTGGCGTTGGCGATTCAGTTCGTGAAATCGCGATTCCGATGGACAAACGGGCGATTCATTTGGTAGATAAACTCAATTTTCAGAATTACGGTCAGGAAGGTGAGTCGATCTATTCGATTTCGAGAGGAACTTTAAATCGGAAAATGATCGATCTTGCTGAAGAAGCCGGAGCCGAATTTCTGTTTGACCAAAAAATCTGGGACGTAACGCTAAGCGATGCAACTTTGCACATTGGTGAAACCGAAAGAGGCGAGTGGGAGGAGAAGAAATACGATATGGTTTTTGGTGCCGATGGTGCTTTCTCAAGAATTCGTCACAGAATGCAGCGCCAGAGTATGTTTAATTATTCGCAGGAATTTTTGAATATGGGATATAAAGAATTGAATATTCCGGCAAATACTGATGCTACCCATAAACTGGATAAAAATTCTTTTCACATATGGCCTCGAGGCGAATATATGTTGATTGCGCTTCCTAATCTGGACGGAAGTTTTACTTGTACTTTATTCATGCCTTTTGAAGGAGAAAATTCATTTGCATCGCTTACAGATCGAAAAATGGTGGAAGATTTCTTTACAAAAAATTTCCCCGATTCGATTGAAGTGATTCCGAAACTGGCCGAAGATTTCTTTAAAAACCCAACAAGTACTTTGGTGACTATGAAATGTTTCCCATGGACATACGAAGATAAAATTGCATTAATTGGAGATGCCTGTCATGCCATTGTTCCGTTTTACGGACAAGGAATGAATGCAGGTTTTGAAGATATTACAATTTTAAACGAAATGATTGAGAAATATGGTGACGATTGGAAAAAGATTTTCGCTGAATATCAAATTTCACGTAAACCAAATGCCGATGCAATCGCAGAACTTTCGTACCGTAATTTTATGGAAATGAGTACAAAAACGGCCGATGAGAAATTTTTGCTTCAAAAGAAAATCGAAAAAGCTTTTTCTGATAAATATCCTGAAAAATGGATTCCGCTGTACAGCCGTGTAACTTTTAGCGATCGCCCATATGCAGAAGCTTTGGCGATTGGTGATTTCCAAAACGGAATTATGGAAGAAATTCTAAAAATAGACAACATCGAAAATATTTGGAACACACCTGAAATCGATAATAAGATTTTGCAGTTGTTGCAAAACGCATAATTTTTTCTACCATATAAGTTATATAAGTTCATTTAATCTTTACGCAAAGTTTTTATGTGAACTTATATAACTTATATGGTGGAAATTTTTTATTTTTTGAAGATTTTGGTTAGAACACCAAAAACCCCTCTGATAAAAGTAGCACTCGTTACGACTTTCAAAACAGATTTTCCAACAACACTTGCAGTGCTAGGTTCAGATTTTGAAGATCTTGCCGGGGCTTGTTCTTCTTGCTCTGCCGCAGCCTGAGTTGCTTCTTCAATTTTTTTATTTAGAATTTCGTAAGCACTTTCACGGTCAATTTCTTCACTATATTTTTTTACTAATTTAGATTTGCTGTTGATGGCTTCGATTTCATCAGAAGTCAACACATCCATGCGGCTCATTGGTGCACGCATCATAGTAGCGACAAGAGGTGTTGGAACTCCTTTTTCATTCAAAGCTGTTACTAAAGCCTCCCCAATTCCTAAATTAGTAAGCAATTCGTCTGTTTTGTAATATTGGGATGTTGGGTAATTATCAGCTGTTTTTTTTATTGCCTGTCTGTCATTTGCAGTAAAAGCTCTAAGAGCATGTTGAATCTTTAATCCTAATTGCGCCAAAACACCACTCGGAACATCCATTGGATTTTGTGTTACGAAATAAACGCCAATTCCTTTAGAACGAATTAATTTTACGATAGTTTCAATTTGTTCTAATAATGCTTTGCTGGCTTCGTTAAAAATTAAATGGGCTTCGTCAATAAAAATAACCAATTCCGGTTGTTCAGCATCTCCCTTTTCAGGCATCTTTTGGTAAATTTCTGCCAATAAACTCAACATAAAAGTCGAGAATAATTTGGGTTTGTCCTGAATATCGGTCAAGCGGATAATGTTTACATATCCTTTTCCGTTTTCATCAATTCGCATTAAATCATCAATTTCAAAAGATAATTCACCAAAAAACAAATCTCCGCCTTGTTGCTCTAATTCTATTATTTTTCTCAAAATTGTTCCCGTTGTTGCAGTCGAAATCTTGCCATAGCTTTGTGTGATTTCGTCTTTTCCTTCTTCGGTAATATAGTTAATGACCTTTTTAATGTCTTTCAAATCCAGTAAAGGCATTTGTTTGTCATCACAATATTTAAAAATTACCGCAACAACTCCGGTCTGCGTATCATTTAAATCTAAAATTCTGGAAAACAGTACAGGGCCAAACTCAGAAACCGTGGCGCGTAAGCGAACTCCGTTTTGTTTAGACAAAGACATTAATTCAACAGGAAATGCAGTTACATTATAAGGTATGTTTATTTTGGCATGACGCTCTGTAATAAAACCTTCCTCTTTTCCTTCTTTGGCTATACCACTAAAATCACCTTTTATGTCCATCATCAGGACGGGAATTCCAGCATTTGATAATTGCTCTGAAAAAACCTGAATAGTTTTAGTTTTTCCCGTTCCGGTGGCTCCGGCAATTAACCCGTGACGGTTTAAAGTTTTTAGCGGAATTTTTACGTGTGCCTCCGCAATTGGCTCGCCGTCAAGAATTGCACCACCAAGAATGATGCTGTCACCCTTAGATAAATAACCATTGTTTATATCTTGAATGAAATTGTCTTTTTTATTCATTTTTTTGTTTGTAATTTAGATGATTATAAGAGTATTGCTTTGTTTTTTAACAATTTGATTACTTTTTTTTTAGTAAGAAAAAGCTTTTTCGGGTTAAAAATATAATAAAAAATTATTTCGCAACTTTTTAAGAAGATATCAATGGAATCTTTGAATATTTACTAAAACGTTGTAATTTTCCCAGAAATCATGCTATTTTTTGTTTTATCAAAAACCTGAGGTTCGCAATTTAATGAGATATTTTTTAAATTGACGTTAAATTTGCTTGAATAAAATTAAAAAAAGTTTTTTTATTTAAACTAAACGTATAAATTTGCTCCTCTACAAGTTAAATATAACTAAAAAATAAAAATTATTTAAAACTATTAAAATTTAAAAAAAATGGCAAACGTTAAAGTTAAAAAAGAAAGCACTTCGAATGGGGGAGGAATGATTACTGGAATCATTATTGTTGCGTGTATTTTGGTTGGGGTGTTTATTTGGAAAGTAATCATGGGAGATGCTGCTAACTTCGAAGGAGGTAATCCTGAAACAGGTCACCCGATCAATACATTAGGTCAAGTATATAAAGGAGGATTTATTGTACCTGTATTATTAGGTATGTTTTTAATGGTTGTTGTGTTTTCTATTGAAAGATTTATCGTTATTGGAAAAGCGGCTGGAAAAGCTAACTTAGACAAATTCATGAAAAGCGTTCAAGGAAGTATTAAAGAAGGTAACATCGAAGCTGCTATCGCTGCATGTGACAAACAACAAGGTTCAGTTGCAAATGCAATTAAATCTGCTTTGATTAAATATCAAGACGTTAAAAAAGAAGGTTTCAACAGTGAAGAGGCTTCAGAAGTAATCCACAAAGAAATCGAAGAGGCAACTTCATTAGAAATGCCAATGTTAGAAAAAAATATGACTATTATCTCTACTTTAGTATCATTAGGAACTTTAGGAGGATTATTAGGAACTGTATCTGGTATGATTAAAGCGTTTGGTGCGTTAGCTTCTGCTGGAACTCCAGATCAGGCTGCTCTTGCAACAGGTATCTCTGAAGCACTTATCAACACTGCGACAGGTATCTCTACTTCAATCTTGGCTATCGTTTCTTACAACTTCTTTACTGCTAAAATTGACGATTTAACTTACTCTATCGATGAGGCTGGTACTACAATCGTGAATACTTACAGAAGATTCAGAGGAAGTTTGAAACAATAATTAATTTTTGAATAATTACAATTAATTATATCAAAATAAAAATAAAAGAGAATGGCTAAAATAAAAATGAAAAAAAAGTCAACATCGACAGATATGACTGCCATGTGTGATGTTGCGTTCCTTTTGCTTACGTTCTTTATTTTGACCGCTACTGCTAAAGTGCCAGAAGCACTTCCTGTAGATATGCCTTCTTCTACTGTTCAAAGTAAATTACCAGATTCTGATTTGGCAATTATTACGATAGGTAAAGGAGATGACGGGAAAAGCAAAGTGTTTTTTGACATTAAAGGGAGAGAGATTCGTAAAAGAACTCTTGAAGGAATGGGTGCAAAATTCGGTGTGACTTTTTCAGAAGATGATAAAACTAAATTTGCTTTGATGGATGACTTCGGTGTTCCAGTAACAAATTTGAAACAAATCATTGATATGAAGGCGTCTGATAGAGTTAAAGCAAATCAACCTGGTATTCCAATCGATTCTTTAGATAATCAATTAAAAGAGTGGCTTTTGGTAGCAAGAAGAGCTTCAATTGACATTGATGATAAAGAATTGCAGATTGCAATAAAAGGAGATGCTAAAGAACAATATCCACAAATCAAAAAGATTATGGATATTTTACAAGATCAGAAAATCAATTCCTTTAACTTAGTTACAGGTATGAGAGGAAAAGACTTTTAATTAAAAAAGATACACTAAAATGGCTGAATTAAATACCGGCGACGGTGGTGGCGGAAAAGGTGGCAAAGTAAGAAGTAAAAAGCAAAATTCGAAAGTCGATTTAACGGCTATGGTGGATTTAGCATTCTTATTGATCACATTCTTTATGTTAACCACATCGTTGTCAAAACCTCAATCGATGGATTTGTCATTGCCAGATAAAGACGATGATCCTACTAAAAATAAAGATATTAAGGTAGATGAGAATCGTACGATGACAGTAATATTAGGGGAAAATAATAAAATGATTTATTATATGGGATTATTAGCGTCTCCTATTGCTGGACCTAAAGATATTACATATGGTAAAGATGGTATACGTAGAGAAGTTCTTAAAAGAAAAAAATCAGTTTTAGAATATTCTGCTGCTCTAGGAAAACCGAAAAATGGTATCATCGTTATTATTAAGCCAACTAAAAAGTCAACTTATCGCAACTTAGTTGATATGTTGGATGAGATGGCGATAGCGGGAGTAGATACTTATGCAATTGTTCCTGAGTTTACACCAGAGGAAACAAATTTGATAGATAAAAAATAAGAGTTATCTTGTTTTAACCTCCTAATAATCAAGAAAAATGAAATTAGATATTATAAAAAATCAGTGGCTTGATATCGTATTCGAAGGACGTAATAAGATATATGGTGCATATGAGCTAAGAAAATCGAACAGTAAAACTACGATAAAAGCGCTTATCATAGGTTCTGTTATTTTTGCTTTTGCTGTTGCAGCTCCTCTTATTGCAAGTTTTTTACCAGACTCTCAAGAAGAAGATGTAAATAACGATATTAAGATTGCTACTGTAAAATTACCTCCGAAAAAAGAGGAAATTAAGCCAAACCAACCACCACCACCACCACCACCACCAAAAGTGGATCAGGTGAAGTTTGTGAAACCGGTTGTGGCTAAAGCAAATGAAATTACTGAAGATCCTCCAAAAATTGAGGAACTTAAGGATAAGAAAGTTGGTTCTGAAACTATCAAAGGAGATCCAAATGCAGTACTTACTGTAGATGAGCCAGTAGGAACAGGTCCTGTTTCTCAGGTAGTAGAAGAAGATAACAACGTGTATAACACAGCTGGTATCGAAGTAAAACCAGATTTCCCTGGAGGAATTGAAAAATTCTACAAATTCGTAGGAAACAATTACAAGACTCCGGAAGAAGAAGGTTTAAAAGGTAAAGTTTACGTTACTTTTGTAGTTGAAAAAGACGGTTCATTAACCGACATTAAAGTTTTAAGGGATATCGGTTACGGTACAGGAGCTGAAGCAATTCGTGTTCTTAAAAAATGTCCAAAATGGACTCCCGGCGAGCAAAATGGTAAAAAAGTCAGAGTACTTTACTCTCTTCCTATTACTATTCAATCTGCAGAATAATGTTAAAAGATATGCTTAATAATATTCAGAAGAAATCGCTCAAAGAGCGATTTCTTCTTGTTTTAGGAATACTCTTTTTTTTAATATATCTTGTACTGGGTTTAATGATTATGTTCTGGAAAAAACTTCCATTAGATATGGAACCTAAATATAGATATGCTTTTGGTGGTTTACTGATTGTTTATTCGGCAATCCGTTTTTTAAGGTTAATTAATTCAAATGCAGAATAAATTATGTTGAAATATGGTAAAGTTTTCGGTTTAGTAGTTTTTGTCTTTTTGTTTGCCATGTGTAACCAAAAAAGCAAAAACGAATCGAAAGAAACAATTTTAAAGGGTTCAATTGATATTGTTACTGATGAAACGATAAAACCAATTGTAGATGACCAGGTAGCTGTTTTTGAAGGAACATACTACGATGCTAAAATTACAGTAAAACCTAAGTCAGAAGGTGAGCTTATAAATGATTTGTTAAGTCAGAAAGCTAAAGTAGTAGTAACAGCTCGTAATCTAACTAAAGAGGAATTACAAAAATTTGAAAAGAGTAAAATTAATCCAAGAGTAACTCCTTTCGCAGTTGATGCAATTGCTTTAATTTCAAACAAAAGCAATAATGATACTTTAATTGCGTTGAAGTCAGTAATAGATTTTATGCAAGGTAAATCAGATACAAGAATTAAAGGTTTAGTTTTTGATAATCCAAATTCAAGTACGGTGCGCTATATGAAGGATTTGGCAAAGGTTAAAGAAATTCCGGCAAATGGTGTTTTTTCTTTCAAAACAAATGATGAAGTTATTAAATTTGTTTCTGAGAATGACGGAATGATTGGTGTTGTTGGCGTAAATTGGTTATCACAGCCTTCTCCAAATATGGTTGACATTGTAAAGAAAATTAATGTTTTGAGCGTAAAAGGATTAAAAGATAATAACTATTATAATCCAACACAAAATGATCTTGCTGAATTAAAATATCCTTTGGCACGTGATTTGTTTATTATAAATTGTCAGGGATATTCTGGATTAGGAATGGGGTTTGCTTCATTCATCGCCGGAGATATTGGACAACGTATAGTTTTAAAATCTGGATTGCTTCCTGTTAGAACTCCCGGAAGAAAACTACAAATTAGAAGTCAAATTATAAACGATAAAGAATAAATTAATTACAATAAAGATGAATAAATTTAAAATTTTTAGTCTTGCCTTAGTTGCTTCAGCTTCTGTAGTAAAAGCGCAAGATATCAAAGAAGCTAAAAAAGCAATCGATGCAGAGCAATTTCAAAAAGCAAAATCATTGCTGAAATCAATCATTAAAGCAAAACCATCTGATGGAGAAGCTAATTTTGTTTTAGGTAATGTTTACTTAAATCAATCTATTATTGATTCTGCTAAAATTTATTACTTAAATGGATTAGAAGCATCTGAAAAGAAACACTTAAACTATATAGGTTTAGCTCAAATTGATCTTGATAATAAAAACACTGCTTCAGCTACTGCTAATTTTGGATTAGCAACAAAAGACATAAAACGTAAAGATGTAGATGAATTTATTTACATTGGTAAAGCATACATGAATTCAGTAAATCCTGATTATACAAATGCTGTTGCCTCTTTGAAAAAAGCTTTAGCTATTGAACCACAAAATGCTCAGGCGCTTTTAGCAATTGGTGATGCATATTATGGAGCAAATAATCAAAATGACGCTTACAAAGCATATCGTGATGCATTTACTGCAGATCCAACACTTTTGAGAGCTAAAATGCAATTGGGAGTTTTGTTAAAAGGAGCAAAATCTTATGAGGAAGCTATTAAATCTTTCAATGAAGTTATTGCTTTAAATGCTAATTATGGACCTGTTTACAGAGAATTAGCTGAAACATATTACAAATGGGCTAGAAATAAACCATCTACTTCTACTGTTAACTTGCAAAAAGCAATTACGAATTACGAGAAATATTTAAGCCTTACAGACTATTCTTTAGATTCAAAAATGCGTCATGCAGATTTCCTAATCTTAGTTAAAGATTATAAAAATCTTGAAGTTGTTGCAAACAAAATGATTGCTGAAGATAAAGTTAATCCAAGAATCTTTAGATATTTAGGATATGCTGCTTATGAAAATGGAAATTATGATGTAGCTATTAAATCTATTGAAGATTATATTAAAGTACCAACAAATAAAATAATCGGAAGAGATTATTTGTATTTAGGTTACGCAAAGATTAAAAAAGGAACTAATGCTGAGGGTGTTGTTGATCCTGCAGTTTTTAATGCTGGTTTAGCTGAAATTAAAAAAGGAGTTGCTATGGACCCTTTAGCTGTTGAAGAGCTTGGTGATTTTGGTAAAGAATTATTTGGTAAAAAACAATTTGCTCAGGCTGCAGCTCTTTATGAATTGAGCTCTAGTAATACAGAATCAAAAAATTACCTAACTGATAATGTGTATTATGGGATCTCTCTTTATTATGCAAATGTAAATAAAACGGCTACCGCTCCTGAAGTTATTGCTGATTTAGGTAAAGCGGATGCTGCTTTTGACAGAGTTTTGGTTGCTTCTCCTACTTATGATGAAGCTTACTTATACAAAGGCAGAATCAATAACTTGTTAGAGAAAGATGATCAAATTATCAAAAACTACGAAGAGTATGTTACTAAAATAACAGCAAAAGGTGCTGAAGAATTAGCGAAACCTGCTACAGTTAAAAAAATTGTAGAAGCTTACAATAGCATTGGTGCTAGTTATGCTAATACAGATAAAGCTAAAGCGGTTGAATATTTCAATAAAACTTTAGTTTTAGATCCGGCTAATACTTACGCTCAACAATCTGTGAAAGCTTTAAAATAATTATAGTTTTCTATTAAATATAAAACCGATAGCTCGCAAGACTATCGGTTTTTTTGTTCCGTATTTAATTGACTATCTTTGCACTTTAAAATAAAATAATGTTATCAAAAGAAATACAATTAGAAGTAAATAAAGGAGCAATGTTGCCTTTGATGGAAGAATTTTACACCATTCAGGGCGAAGGTTTTCATACAGGAACAGCTGCTTACTTTATACGAATTGGAGGTTGCGACGTAGGTTGCCATTGGTGTGA
Organism: Flavobacterium sp. MEB061; assembly: GCF_000834715.1. Classification (NCBI taxonomy): domain Bacteria; kingdom Pseudomonadati; phylum Bacteroidota; class Flavobacteriia; order Flavobacteriales; family Flavobacteriaceae; genus Flavobacterium; species Flavobacterium sp. MEB061. The sequence goes on from NZ_JXQR01000010.1 coordinate 67,739, forward strand.
CGTAAAAGAAAGTTGGAATGCAGAATTGCATCCGCCAACAAGTGTTGATTTAATTGTAAAGAACGCTGCAACTTATGCTGATACAGTTGTAATAACAGGAGGAGAACCATTAACATGGGATATGACTTTATTAACTCAGGAATTAAAAAATAAAAATTTAAAAGTTCATATAGAAACCTCAGGCGCTTATCCGCTTACAGGATTTTGGGATTGGATTTGTCTTTCTCCTAAAAAAAACAAATTACCAACCCAAACAGTTTATGATAATGCACACGAATTAAAAGTGATTATTTATAATAAACACGATTTTATCTTTGCAGAAGAACAAGCTGAACTTGTAAATGATGGTGCAATTTTATTTCTTCAGCCTGAGTGGAGTAAAAAAGAAGAAATGACGCCTTTAATTGTTGATTATGTAATGAACAATCCAAAATGGAGAGTTTCATTACAAACGCATAAATATTTAAATATTCCATAAATAATGGTCTAAAACAAAAAAAACTCTTCGTTTGAAGAGTTTTTTTTGTTTTAAGTAAATAGTATACAACAATGTATAAAATGTATAAAAAGGATACAATGTTTTTATTTCCAGTTTTTATATTTTTTTAGGGAAGTAATATGCGCTAGATGGTGATTTCCGTGCCAGGCATAAAGACCAATAATTTCTTTTATTTTATATTCTGAATTATTTTCCGGATGAATAAATGATTTTTCAAGTTCAGTTTCGGATAAACTTTTCATTAAAAATGCCAGCCGCGCATGTAAACCTTCTAGCAAATTCAAACTTGACTCTATTGGCATATGTAAATTATCTTGTAAAGCCGACCAAAGATTCTCGTCATATGGTTTTATAACCGGATTATTTTCTGTTAAGGTCCATTTTATTCGAATAAAACAATTCATATGGCTTTCGGCACAATGATGGATTACTTGGCGAACTGTCCATCCGCCAGGACGGTATGGAGTATTAAGCTGATCATTATTTAAATTTCCTGTTTCTTTTTTAAGCCTTTCTGGAAAAGATTTAATTTCTTCAATCTTGGCTAATATGTAATCTGATGAATACGTTTTAGGAGCAATAAATTTTCCAATCGGGTATTTTAATTTTTCTAAATTTAAATTTTCCATGAATTCGAGTATGATTTAAATTGAAAGTCTGGCCAAATAATCATAATTTTCTCCTTCTAAAACAAGTTCACATTTTAATCCATTTGCAATAGCAGCATTTTGAAGTGTGTTATAATCTAAGTACAACCAATCAAAAGGCTCTTCTTTTTCTCCTTTATAAGAAATATTAAAAACAAGTTCGCCATAATAATCATTATTTGATGGAATCCACTTTCCGCCATCTTCATCTTCGTCAAACATATATATTATATCAGAACTATCTAATAAAATTTGTCCGCCTTCATTTAAAAGTGATTTTAGTTTCGATAAGTATTTATTGCAGTTATCTAATTTTCCAAAAATGCCAACGCCATTCATCAATAGTATAATGGTATCGAATTTTTCTCCCTCAAAATCTAAAATATTCTGAACTTTGGCATTTTTTACACCTCTAAGTTTACAGGTTTCTATTGCTTTTTCAGAAATATCTATAGAAGTAACCTCTAGCTTTCGATCATTTTGTAATGACAAGCTATGGCTTCCGGCTCCGCAACCTACATCAAGTGTTTTTCCAGTTGCTAATTGTAGTGCCTTTTGCTCAATTTTTGGCATTTCATTATAAGAACGGAATAAATAATCTACACTCATTTCATCTTCTTCAGAAATTGTAGTTTCGGTAATAATATCTTCAGGCGAATTATTGGTCTGAAAATCAAACATCGCTTTTCCAAAAAGATCTTTCATGGTAATTTAGTTCAAAGTTTAAGGTTTCAAGTTTAAAGTTGTTTAATTTTGCACATCAACTTTAAATAGTAAACTTGAAACAGATTTTAAATAACTTAAATAAGTTAGCCAAAGATAAGCATATCGAAAACAAAAAGTATTTTGATAAGCTGAAAAAGAAACAACCTAAAAATTTAGATTATGTTATGCAGGATTTGCATGACGCCGAATTTAAAAAGACAGATTGTTTACAATGCGCCAATTGTTGTAAAACAACCGGGCCATTATTTACTTTGGCTGATATTGAAAGAATTTCAAAATCTTTTAGACAAAAACCACAGCAATTTATTGATCAATATCTTCGAATAGATGAAGATAAAGATTATGTTTTAAAAAGTGTGCCCTGTACTTTTCTTGATAATGAAAACTATTGTATGATTTATGATGTTCGGCCGAAAGCGTGTAGAGAATTTCCTCATACTGACAGAAAAAAGTTTCATCAAATCGCAGATCTTACATTGAAAAATGTTGCAATTTGTCCCGCAGCATATAATATTGTTGAAGAAATGAAAAAGAAACTACCACTTTAAGAATTTAAATATTTTGTAATTGTTTTTAGTTACAATTCGTTTTTGTTTTTTTAAATGTATTTTTGAATAAGATAAACTTAACCAACTTAATAAATCAATAAGACCCTTATAAATTGAATCTGGAATATTTTATAGCAAAAAGACTTATTACTGCCAAAGATTACAAAAGCAGTATTTCGGCCCCGATCATCAAAATTGCCATTTCGGCTATTGCCATTGGCATTATAATGATGTTGGTTTCAGTTGCAACCGGAATTGGATTACAACAAAAAATACGCGAAAAAGTTTCAGCTTTCAATGGTCAAATTATTATTTCGAATTACGATAATAATAATTCAGATGTAACATTGGTTCCAATTTCTAAAAAACAAGATTTTTATCCCAATTTTAAGTCAGTTCCAGAGGTAAGTCATATTCAGGCAATCGCAAGTAAAGCGGGAATCATTAGAACTGAAAATTCATTTGAAGGAATTATTTTCAAAGGAGTAGGAGGAGATTATGACTGGAATAATATAAAAGAATATTTAGTAGAAGGTAAATTACCGGATTTTTCTAAAAACTTAAACGAAGAAGTAATTATTTCCAAATTTCTGGCAAATCGCTTAGACTTAAAAGTTGGAGATAATTTTAATACCTTTTTTATTAAAGAAGAACAAGGCAAGATGCCCAATAGCCGTCGATTCAAAATTACGGGTATTTTTAATTCAGGATTCCAGGATTTCGATGCAACTTATATAATAGGAGATATTCGCCATATACAACGAATCAATAAATGGAATCCGGATCAGGTTGGCGCTTTTGAAGTTTTTGTAAAAGATTTTAAGAATATTAAAACAACCGGTGATCAAATTTACGAACAAACATCTTCAAGTTTAGATACAAAAACTATAGTCGAAAAATACAGTTATATATTCGATTGGTTACAGCTCTTCGATTTCAATATCATCGTTATTTTGGCGGTTATGATTTTAGTAGCCACTATAAACATGGTTGTAGCTTTATTGGTTCTTATTTTAGAACGCACACAAATGATTGGAATTCTAAAAGCATTAGGAGCTAATAATTGGACAGTTCGCAAAATATTTTTGTACAATGCTTTCTATCTCATTATACGAGGACTTTTTTGGGGGAATGTAATAGGTATTTCTATATTACTCATTCAGCAGCAATTTGGGATTGTTCAGTTAAATCCCGAAAATTATTATGTCAACCAGGCTCCGGTTTATATAAATTGGGGGTATGTGATTTTATTGAATCTGTTGACGATTACAATTTGCTTTCTGGTATTGCTGATTCCTTCCTATATCATAACCAAGATTTCTCCAGTTAAAGCTATTCGATTCGATTAACTATATAATGATAGTTGAGATTTTCTACAACCCGACAGTTTTTAAACTCTGTCGGGTTTGTTTTTTTAGATATAATATATAATAGTAAGATGACTATTTATAAGGAGCTGTTCCCGCTGTTCCTTCCAATCTTTTGTGGTGAACCCCACCACAAAAGGATTTTCCCTCCCATCGGGGCTAGGGGAGTTGTTTTCAGGAGAAGTGTTGTTTATATAAGGAGAAAACAGGGAAAAAAGACTTTGTGTCTTAATGCCTTTGTTGCAAAAAGCCAAAAAAGACATCCAAAAGGATAAAAATCCCGGAAACGAAGCAGAAAGCAAATGTTGTAGAGTTCTCAGAAAAGGATGTATTAGTGTGTAAAGTCCATAAAAACGGTAGTTAAGGAAGCAAAAGAATTGAGATAAATACAAACACTACAGAAAATTCCTAGAAACGATAAAAAATATCAAATCGTAAGTTTTGAGTTATCAGAGTGTTAAGAAAAACTTTTGCAAAAGATTGAAATTATATAAAAAAAAGGCTTGTAAATGTAAATAAAGGTGCTACTTTTGCACCCGCAACAGCGACAGACGTTCTAAGAAATACTGACAGGCATACGGATTTTGGAAAGAAAAATTTTTTCAAAAAAAGATTCAAAAAAGCTTGTGAGATTTAAAAACAGAAGTTACATTTGCACCCCGCAAAACAGGGAAAGTTCATTGACAGATTGGTAAATAAGAAGTAAAAAAGGAAAGTAAAATTTTCTTAAAAAAAACTTCAAAAAACATTTGCCAGTTAGAAATAAGTTTTCTACTTTTGCACCCGCT
>NZ_JXQR01000011.1:0-10282 GCF_000834715.1 Flavobacterium sp. MEB061
AAAAAAAAAATTGCTTATTTTTTTTAAACACATAGAGACATAGATTTCTTTGATTGAAACTAAGATTAAAAAGGAAACAAGTTTCAACTTAGAAATGTGTGCTTCGTAGTGATAAGCTTTGTCAAAGTTTAAAACTTTGACAAAGCTTAAGCAATCAAAAATAAAGAGTAAAATTCTTTCAATCTGAGCATCAGCCACATCCGAAGAAAAAAAAGAAACCAGTTTTAAAGAAAATACTATATTTGCCCGGCAAAAAAATCCACAATTAATATTTCTTTATTTAAAAAACATCTTTGAAATTCACTTTAAAAAATATCTTTTCAGGCCGAAACTTTTTCATTTTAGGAATTATTTTTATTGCCCTTACATTGCTTTCTCTTTATGTATTAAGTAATTTGATTACGCAGATAACCGAAAAATCGAATACAGAAAGTACACATCGCAACTTTCTTAAAAGAGAAGAAGTTGTACAACAGGAATTTTCACGTTTTCTGGACACACAAAAAGAGCTGGATCATATTATCAAAATTAGTAATGCACAAAATCTTTCTGATCATTTAAAGGTTTTAAGTACGATTCATGCCAATGATAGTTTGATTAAAAATAATTGGTTTCAGATCAATAATGGTAAAATAGAATTTACTACTTCTAAAAGCGATTCAAATCTTGATGCTACTATAAAAGATTTAATTCTAAAAAATAACGCTAAAAATCAATCGAGTAGTATTGTTAAGGATAATGAAAACATTTTTTGGCGTATTTATTTTAAATCTATTTCAGAAAACGGAACCATTGTTCGATACGGTTTTGATGTTGATCTTAAATCACTGCAATCTTATTTTAAGAACATCAATAAGAATTTACCCAATTACGCTTTTGTTTTTGATAAAAAAGGAACAATTCTTTATCATCCGGAAGTAAAACTTCTGAATCAAAATGTTTTTAAGATTACCAATATGACTCCAAAAGATACTACGTTTATCAATGACGAGTTTTATGGTAAAAAAATTGCGCTTTCTGAATATCTGAAATTAGATATTGTACGATATACAAAACGACTGAATGTAAAAAATACAAACTGGTATATTAGCGTGAGCTCTCCCAAAGAAATTGGAAGTGAAGATGTTGAGGCTGTCAAAAAATACGCTTCGTTAATATATGTCATTACGACTTCGATATTGATTTTGTTTTTCTATCTGTTTACTATTTTTAATAAAAAGACTTTTAAGGAAAAAGCTGTTTTATCAAAAGAAAAAAACAGGCTTCTTCTCGAAAATGAAAAGATAAATAAAGAGAAAGCCCTCATTCAGTTACAACAGCTGAAAGAACAGATTAATCCTCACTTTTTATTCAATTCGCTCAATTCACTTTATATGCTTATTGATGGTGATACGGCCGTAGCGCGTAAGTTTACTTTGAATCTTTCGAAAATTTACCGATATCTTATTAATCCGCCGGTGCAGAATATCGTTACGCTGCAGGAAGAATTACTTTTTATCGAAAAATATATCTTTTTACAGCAAACCCGTTTTAAGGAAGAATTCGTTTTTACCATTAATACTATTGATGATGAAAATGTTTTGTTGAAGAAAGTTCCGTATCTGGCTTTTCAGATTGCTATTGAAAACGCCATAAAACACAATATTGCTTCTGACGAAACCCCTCTTAAAATCAACATTGAAATTAGAGAAAATGAGGTTGTTATTACCAATAATCTAAACGAGAAACCAAGTTTTGGACAAGAGTCTAAATTTGGTCACAAATACCTAGAAAGTATTTATTCTTATTACTCAAAAACTCATTTTCAGGCCTACAAAAAAGACGGGGATTTTACTTGCATTTTACCGCTTATTGGCTAAAAAGAAAACATTCACTCCCAAAAAAAAGCCACTCACTCCATTTTGTTTTTTTTAACATTATTTACAGAATAATTTCGGCAAAAATTAACCTAAACTTAACTTTCATCATGAGGGAAAAGGCATTGCTGATAAACCTAAAAACCGTTGTTTTAGCAACTGTACTATTGAGTACCGGTACTATGGTTTCTCAAAAAAAGAATAAAAAAGACAAAGACAAAACCGAACAAGCTGCAGATTCTCTTAAAACTTCAAAAGGGAAAAAATACGATGACCTTATCAAACAAGGTACATTCAAAAAAGGTTTGTTTAATACCATTCAGGTAAAAACAGATTTGTATTTAGAAATCAATGATTCTTTGTTTCAAAGAGAATTTTTGGTGGTTAATAAAATTTCAAACGTTCCTATGACGATTAATGAGCAAGGGCTTAACAGAGGAATGAACTATGAAAACAAGATTATTACTTTTCATAAAGATCTTGTTGCAAAAAAAGTTTGGGTAAAATCATCTGTCCCAAACGTTTCTTCACCAACGGGAGACGCTATAACGGCTTCGGTAAATGCAAATTTTTCAGAATCTATTATAGAGGTTTTTGATATTGAAACAAAAAATAATGATTCTACTTCGATCGTAATCAAAGCAAATAAAGTTTTTGACGGAAAACAAAAAAGTTTCAACGATGTTTTAAGCAATATTGGCCTTAGCGGATCTGTAAAATCGGAGCTTTCGTATATAGAAAGTGTGAAAACGTTTCCTAAAAATATAGTTGTTAAATCTCAGCTTACCACTTCGGTTTTCGAAGACGGCATTGCCATTTCGGTCACTCTGGGCGTTACGAGTAATATAATATTATTAGATAAAACTCCGATGCACCCTCGTTTTGCAGATAAACGTGTTGGTTATTTCTCTGAAAAACACTGGTATTTCAGCGATGATCAGCAGGCAATGCGTGAGAGAGAATTAATTACGCGCTGGAGATTAGAACCTAAAAAAGAAGACCTTGAAAAATATAAAAATGGCGAATTAGTAGAGCCTAAGAAACCCATTGTTTACTACATCGATCCATCGACACCTAAACAATGGCGCTCCTATATAATAGAAGGGGTTCGCGACTGGCAAATTGCGTTTGAAAAAGCGGGATTTAAAAATGCTGTTATCGCAAAAGAACCTACGGATGAAGACACTGATTTTGATATCGATGACGTTCGTTATTCTGTTATTACTTATGTTGCGTCGCAAAAGTCTAATGCGATGGGACCAGCGGTTGTTGATCCAAGAAGTGGCGAAATTATCGAATCAGACATTATCTGGTGGCATAATGTGATGACGTCACTTCATAGCTGGATGCGCATACAAACCGGTGCAATTGACCCGAAAGCGAGAGCAAACAAATTTAGTGATGAACATATGGGAGAAGCAATTCGTTTTGTTTCGTCTCATGAGGTGGGACATACTTTTGGTTTAAAACACAACATGGGTGCTTCTTTTGCTTATGATGTAGAATCACTTCGATCTCCAGCTTTTACGGCAAAAATGGGCGGCACTGCTCCTTCTATTATGGATTATGCCCGATATAATTATATTGCTCAGCCAGAAGATCATGTAGAAACGATTACACCAAAAATTGGTGAGTATGATAAATACGCTATCGAATGGGGTTACAGATGGTATGCAAATGAAAATGAAGAACATACTGCTTTAAACGCTTTGATTACCAAATATCAAAATGATCCTATTTATTTTTACGGAGAACAACAAAGCGCAGACGCTACAATTGATCCGCGTTCTCAATCTGAAGATTTAGGAAATGATGCCATGAAAGCCGGAGAATACGGACTGAAAAACTTGAAAAGAGTGGTAAGCAATATTCTGGACTGGACATATGATAAAGACGAATCTTATTTCGGAACAGGTAACCTTTATATTGGCGCAATTGGTCAGTGGAATTTGTACAACTACCATGTTTTAAGCAATCTTGGCGGAATTTATTTAAATCCTACGGTTCACGGTGATAATAAAGCGAGTTATGTTGCGGTTCCGGCTGAGATACAAAAAAGAGCTGTGGCTTATTTATTAAAAAATACTCTTACGCTTCCTCAATGGTTGTTTTTCAATCCAATTTTAGACAAAACAAATCCTTTAAAAGATACGCCAATAGGACCATACGAATATACGCCTTACACATTGGCGAGAGAATTACAATACGGAGTTCTTTACAGCATGTTAAGTGACGATCGTTTGCTTCGAATTACTGAAAACGAATTGTTTCAGCGTAATGAAACGAAAGAGAATGTATTTACAGTAACGCAATTATTTAAAACACTACGTCAAAATATTTTTGCTTCGACCATTCAGAATAAATCACTTACGATTTTAGAACGTTTAACTCAGAAAAATTATGTTGATGTTTTAATTGTATCAACAAACAAACTTTTTGAAAAAACAGAACCTAAAAAGAGTATCGAAATTCAGGAAAGCCTAAACATGCCGCAATTGTGTGATTATCTGGACAATTCTAAAATGGTACGCAATATTAATCAGTCTGCCATGAAAAGAGTTTCGGAAGTTACGTCTGATAAAAAAGGAGAATTGAATCAGGTTTTACAATTATTAAAATCGAAAAGAAATATCGGGAATCAGGAAACTAAAAATCATTATTTCGATTTGATTCAACGTATAGAAAGAGCATTAAACAACACATTATAAATTTTTAACCAAACCCAAATTTCAGAATGAAAAATCTATTTTACATGCTGAGTTTTCTCCTTGCCCTGTCCGGGTATGCCCAGGAAACCAGAACTATTAAAGGAAAAGTAACTGATTCAAAAGATGGTATGCCCCTGTATGGTGTATCTGTCTTTGTAGAAAATGCTTCTATTTCAAACAGCACACAACAAAAAGGTGTAATTCAAAGTTCAAGCCTTGGTACCGTTACTGACTTTGATGGTACATTTACACTACAAATAAACGGAAACGTAAAGTTTTTAAGGGTAACTTATATTGGATATGAGTCTACTTCACTTGAAGTTACAAATCAAAAAAACTACAATGTTAGTTTGAAATCTGAAACTGCAGAATTGAAAGAGGTTGTTGTTACAGGTTACCAAAAAATCGAAACCAGAAAATTAACTTCTGCTATTAGTAAGGCTAACATGATCGACATTCAACAAGCGGGTGTTGCCAGTATTGATCAATTATTGATTGGTCAGGTTACGGGTGTTGCCGTTACTCAAAATACAGGTGCTCCTGGTACTATCGCAAAAGTGAGAATTCGTGGTACAGCTTCGCTTTCAGGCCCACAAGATCCGTTATGGGTTTTAGATGGTTTGCCTTTAGAAGGAAATGATGTTCCACAAAATTACGATAAAGACAACATCGATCAATTGACTAACTTTTCAATCGCAGGTTTAAACCCTGAAGATATTAAAGACATTACGATCTTAAAAGATGCTTCGGCAACTGCTATTTATGGAGCAAGAGCCGCAAACGGAGTTATCGTTGTTACTACTAAAAAAGGTAGAAAAGGAAATATGAGAGTAAACTTTACTACCAATACTTTCCTTACACAAAGACCTGACTTTTCTAAATTAAACTTGATGAATTCATCTCAAAAAGTTGATTTCGAATTAGGATTGGCTGCTGATCCAAATTTAACTTACAGAGATACTGGCGGACAAGTTTCCCGTATTTTAAATGGCGCTAATGAATTAGGAGCTTACAGAGCAGGAGGTTTTTCAGCTTTAAGTACAGATTCTCAAAATTCTATCAATGCATTAAGAAACAACAATACAAACTGGGGTAACTTATTGTACCAGGATGCAGTAAATACACAATACGGTTTGAGTTTATCTGGTGGTGGAGAAAAGTCTGATTACTACTTCTCTCTTGGAGCTTATGATGAAGATGGAACTACAATTGGAACCGGATTCAACAGATACAACCTTACCTTAAAAAACAATTTTGAAGTAAGTGATAAATTACGTGTTGGAGTTAGTATTTTCGGTTCTCAAAGTAAAACAAAATCTTACGTAACAGATACAGATGCATTTACAAATCCTGCGAATTATTCAAGAAATGTAAACCCGTATTTAACACCTAGAAATGCTGACGGAAGTTATAACTACGACAAGGACATTTCTAATTATTCTACTGAATATATTCCTTTTAACTTTCTTGAAGAAAGAGAAAATACATCTTACGAATTAAAAAACAGAGCTATAAAAGCGATACTTGATATTGATTATAACATTACTAAAAACTTTAAAGCTACTACTCAGGTTGGTCTTCAATTTGATAATAATGCTTCTGAAAAATTTGCTGGCAAAGACACTTATTACGTTAGAAAAGAAAGAGAAAAAACACGTAGATCTGGTGATGACGGAGACTTTTTCTTCCTTCCTGAAGGAGGAATTATTCAAAATTCTAATACTGACTTTTTCCAGTACAACTGGAAAACAATGTTAAATTACAGTGCTGTTTTCAATCAAAAACATGAGGTTGAGGTAATGGCGGGTAGCGAATTAAGAAAAAACAAAAACACGTTAATAGCAACTAAAGGCTTCGGATTTGATCCACAAACCTTAACAACAAAACAAATTATTTTCCCTAACGCTGATGTTGCTAAAGATGCGCCGTACAGAACGTATCAAAAAACAGAGAATGAAAATGCATTTGCTTCATTCTTTGCTACTGCATCGTATACATACAACAGAAAATATACTGCTTTTGGTAGTGTACGTTACGACGGATCTGATTTATTTGGTGTAGATCCTAAATACAAATACTTACCATTATGGGCTATTTCTGGGTCTTGGTTAGTATCTGAAGAAAATTTCTTAAAAGAAAATCAGACAATATCTGCCCTAAGATTACGTGCTTCTTATGGTTTACAAGGAAATATTGATAAAAACACATCTCCTTTTGTAGTTGGAGCATATGAAAACGTAACTATTTTACCTGGACAAACAGAACCAGTGATAACTGTAGTATCTCCTCCAAACGATAAATTAAGATGGGAAAAAACAACCAACACCAACTTTGGTTTTGATCTTGGTTTATTTAACAACCGTGTGAGTGTTGTAACCGATGTTTATGGAAGAAAAAGTACTGATTTAATTGGTTTACAATCGCTTCCTGTTGAGAATGGTTTTGAGTATTCTAACTTAAACTGGGCACAAGTGTCTAATAAAGGTTATGAAATTGCATTAACAACAAAAAATATCGAACGTCCTAATTTCTCGTGGACTACCAATATTAATTTCTCTCACAACAAGAGTAATGTTGATCGTGTTCAGGTAAGATCAAATAGTTTATTGCCTTCAAAAGAAGGATATCCGGTTAATGCTGTTTTCGCCCTAAAAACAGCTGGACTTGATGAAAATGGCTATCCATTATTTATTAATAAAAATGGAGAAACAGTTAATACGAACACCCTTTTTGCCCTTTATGACCCATTAGCAGTTTTTATACCTGGAGAGTTTACACAATCTGGTTTATCATCTGAAGAAACGAGAAACCTATACACCTACGTAGGAGATCGTGACCCTAAATTTACAGGAGGTTTCATCAACACTTTTAAAGTACATAACTTTGACCTAACCATTGCTACTACTTTTAACATTAAACAAACTGTTGTAGAAAGACCTCCTTATAATGGAACAACTGTAGATCGCAGCCAAAATTATTCTACGGATATTTTGAATGCATGGACACCAACAAATACAAATACTAATTTACCTGGAATCAATGGTAGAAACTCTGGAACAGGAGATGATACATGGATGACATACATGTGGTATTCCGGACAAAGCGCAACAGATAATTATGCTTTATTAGACACATGGGTTCATGACATGAGTTATATGAGATTAAGCAGTGTACGTTTAGGATATTCATTACCTAAAAAAGCAACTAATAGTGTTTTCATGGAAGATATTAGATTTAGTATAGAAGGAAGAAACTTATTTGTTGTAAGCTCTGATTATAAAGGATATTTTGACCCTGAAACATTCGGAAATATCTATGCACAACCAATCCCGAGATCAATATCTATAGGATGTAACTTAACTTTTTAAACTAATTTAAGATGAAAAATATATTAAAATACACCTTCTTTTTTGTTGCAGCTCTTGCAACAGTAAGTTGTGATGATTACCTCGATATACAACCAATTGGTAAGGTAATTCCAGAAACATTGACAGACTACAGAGCAGTTCTTACAAGAGGATATGAGACCTTCCCTATGCACAAGTCCCTTGCTTCTGTAAGAGGAGATGAATTCCTTATGAATGAAGATAGTGATGAATTAGTTTTATTTAAAGATATCTATACCTGGAAAGATGGAAATCCTGATGTAATAACAACAACTTTTCAGTACGATCGTCTTTATACTACTATTTTTTATACGAATGTTATTATCAACGATGCAAAAGCTAAAGTTGAGGCATCTGCAGATAAAGATCAGTTAATTGGTGAAGCTTATGCATTAAGAGCTTATGCTTATTTTGATTTATTGAACTTGTTTGCAAAACCTTATAATGCTGCTACTGCAGGTACTGACAAAGGTGTTCCTTTAGCTTTAGAAGTAGATTTAGAACAGGCTTTTGCTCCTGAAAGTGTAGCAAGAATCTACGAGCAAATTTATTCTGATAAAGAAGAAGCTAAAAAATTGCTTAACACAGATACACAAGCAAAAGGTTTAAACTATCGTTTCTCAAAAGCTTCTATATATGCTTTAGAATCTCGTATTTTCCTTTATCAAAAAGAATGGGCAAAAGCTCTGGAAGCTGCTGATAAAGCACTTGCATTTAAAAACACTTTGGTAGATTTAAACGCTACTCCTGTTTTGGCAAACAATTATGATAGTGCCGAATCAATATTAGCCCTTGAAAATGTTTACAATGTTGAATTAAAAGGACTTTCTTTTGCTTCTCCAACTTTAACCAGCATTTACGACAGAACAGATGATTTACGTTTTGCATTGTACTTTCAGGCAAGCGGAAGCAGATTTAGATTTAGAAAAGGTGGCGGGTCAGCTGCTCAAAAATGTTCTTTCAGAGCATCAGAATTGTACTTGACAAAAGCAGAAGCTGCAACTCAGCTAAATGATTTAACAACAGCAAAAACTACAGTTTTAACTTTTATCAAAAACAGATATAAAACTGCAGGTTATACTACACTTGCTACAGCTGTTGAAAACATGGACCAAGCACAACTTCTTGAGTTTATCGCTTTAGAAAGACAACGTGAATTTGCTGCAGAAGGACACCGTTGGTTCGACTTGAGAAGAACGACTCAAAAAGAAATCATACACAATTTAGATGGAGTTGAATATAAGTTAATTCAAAATGATCCACGTTATACGATACCATTCCCAAAGAATGCACGTTTAAATAATCCAAACTTGTAGATTGAAATTAAGCTCCGTTTTTAACGGAGCTTTTTTTTTACCTTTGCAAAAAAAAGGAAAATGAAAATTGCCATCATTGAAGATGAACATCTGGCTTCAAACTATCTGAAATCAATTCTCGAACAACAACAAATTATCACCATAAGTGAAGTAACTATATTAAAATCTGTAAAAGATGCTGTGGCTTTTTTTAAAGAAAAAATAGTAGATCTTGCGTTTATGGATATTCATTTGGGAGACGGAAAAAGTCTTGACATTTTTGAAGAAGCAACCATTTCATGTCCCGTTATTTTTATTACCGCTTATGATTCTTATGCCGTAAAAGTTTTCAAACATTTTACAATCGATTATCTTCTAAAACCTTATGAAGAACAGGAATTATTAGAAGCTTTATCCAAATACAAAAACATCAAGGAAACTTTCAATCCCAACCCCATTCTTGAATCTTTGGTTGAAATTGAAAATCAAAGCAGTATTCAACATCATTTTTTGGTCAATCACAGAGACAAACTCATCTCTATTAATGACACGGCTATTCCCTATTTTTTTGCTACCGGAAAACATCTTTTCCTTCACACCAATTCGGGAAACAGCTATTTATACAACAGCAATCTTAAAGATCTTATCAATAGTTTGGATCCAAAACTATTTTTTAAAATCAACAGAAAATACATCATCAACAGGCATCATATTCAGGAAATTATAAAACATTCGAGTCAAAAAATCGAATTATTGCTTAACATTTCCGTTCCCGATACTGAACCTATAATTTTAAGTAAAAAAGAAATTAATAATTTCAAAAACTGGCTTAATTCGTAAATTAATTTCATTTATTTTCAACCTGAATAAAAAATTATCAAGTTAGATTGTGTGTCGAATTTGTCAAATTTGCGGTTAACTTTTTTAGATCAGGATTTAGTTCTTTTGGGCGTTCCTCCGGTCGGGCTATACGCTCCCAATCTTTTTTTGAGCAGAAAAAGCTCAAAAAAAGGATTTCCGCTTCTATCCCTAACGCA
>NZ_JXQR01000013.1:0-46477 GCF_000834715.1 Flavobacterium sp. MEB061
AGGAGCTAATCCCGCTATCCGTTCCAATCTTTTATTTTTTTAAAGAAAAAAAATAAAAGGATTTCCTCTTCTATCGGGGCTAGGGCAATCATTTTCAAAAGAATGTTTTCGTCTAGTTTGTCATTTCGACGCAGGAGAAATCTCCGCGAGAAACTCCGCATAGTTATTCATTTATCGGGCTTAAATTGTAAATTCAAAACGCATTGTCTTCAATTCTTCTAATTTATTTGATGTAGTTTTTACAGTTTTGACAATATCTAATTTTTTGTCGATAGAATATTTTGCACCAGTTTTGGCATCTCTAAGTTGCTTCATTTTATTTATAAGATTTTATTTACGAAATTAATATTTAATTTTAAATAAATCCCTTTTGCATTCCCTCATTTTTCTTCCATTTTTTACTATTGGTCACAATGATTATAAGAAAATAACTATTTTTTCACTATAAATTATTATATAAATCAATTTAATTATTAATTTTGTTTAGAACAAATCTAAATAGTAATGAAAAATTTCCTGATTGCCGATTCTGAAAACCTACATATAATTGGATTGAGGCACACACTAAAAAAGATGGTTAAAACACCAAATTTGAGAGTAGTAAATTCAAGAGAAGAATTGTTTAAAAGCTTGGAAAAAAATGATGTCGATTGCCTGATTATCGACCCCAACAATATCTTTTTGTTTTATGATGATGATTTGAAAATTATCAAAACCAATTTTCCTAAATGTAAAATCATTATTCTGTCTTATTTTAAAAACAAACAAACCATTGATAGTTTTTTAAAAGATAATATAAATGGCTTTATATCAAAAGATTGCAAAGAGCAAACCATTTATGATGCGTTGTATAAAATTCAAAACGGAGAACGTTATTTATGTCCCAAAACATTAAATGCGCTTATGGATGTTTTAGTTTTGCCTTCAGCAGATGATGAAAAACTAACGCTTAGAGAATTCGAAATCCTGAAACAAATAGCACAGGGAAACAATGGTAAAAACATCGCTTCTGATCTTTTTATAAGCATTCATACCTTTCGTACGCATCGTAAAAACATTATGAAAAAAACAGGCAGACACACCACTTCTGAATTGATTCTCTATGCTTTAGAAAAGAAAATAGCTTAATTTTCGTATAATTTAAAAATATTTTACGCTTTATTTCCTACTATATATGAGGTATTTTATCTACCTCATATATAGAAACAATTTTCGCTTTTTTGTGGTATTGATTTAATTTTCTGACAAATATACATTTGCTAAAATTATTCTTTAGAATCAATCTAAATAAATACCACAAATGGAAGCACAAGAAAAAGTAATAACATTACCTCAGGAAATTGTAATTGATAATGTGCATGTAAAGCATGTTTTTTCGAACAATAATAAATCGATCGGGATTTATAGAAAAAGCATGAAAAAGGCCATTAAAACAATTGGAAATCACTTAAAAGAGAGAAATACCCCATTTACCGGCACAAGTATTTCTATTATAAAAAGAAAAATTGACAACATTTATCTCGAAGAAAACAAAAAAGGCAAAAGTCTGGATTATGTTTTAGACGAATTAAAAGATATTTATCTCGACGATTGTATTCATTTTCATAATCCCAAGTACATTGCGCATCTTAATTGTCCAATTCTTACGCCAACACTTGTGGCAGAAGCTTTTATATCTTCCCTGAATTCTTCAATGGATACCTGGGACCAAAGTACAGGCGCAACTTTTATCGAATTGAAACTGGTAGAATGGACGCTTGAAAAATTAGGTTATCCAAAAAATGCCGATGGAATTTTTACCAGCGGAGGAACGCAATCGAACATGATGGGGTTGCTTTTGGCAAGAGATCATTACATCAAAAAACATTACGGAATTGACCCAAAAATGGATGGATTACCACCTGAAGCCTCAAAATTCAGGGTTTTATGTTCCGAGGTAAGTCATTTTAGTTTGAAGAAGAACCTGAGTTTGCTTGGTTTAGGACAAAATGCTGTAATTCCGGTTGCGGTAGATCCTGATTTCAGGATGAATACCAATGCATTAAAAAAAGTAATTCAACAGCAAAAAGATTTAGGGAATATTCCGATCGCCATTGTGGGAACGGCCGGAACAACTGATTTTGGTTCGATTGATCCGTTAACTGAAATTGCTTCAGTTGCCAACGAAAACGACATTTGGTTTCACGTTGATGCAGCCTACGGCGGCGGATTATTAATCAGCGAAGCTCACAAACATAAACTCGACGGAATCCAATTATCAGATTCAGCTACAATAGATTACCACAAAACTTTTTATCAGCCAGTAAGTTCAAGCGGATTTTTTATGAGAGACAAATCATTTGTTGATTATATAAAATACCACGCTGATTATCTGAATTCTAAAGAACAGGAAGACGAAGGAATTCCAAACATGGTAAAAAAATCAATCCAGACAACACGTCGTTTTGATGCCTTAAAATTGTGGTTTACACTACGAATGATAGGAACAAAAGGTTTAAGCTCTTATATGGATAAAGCGATTGAAAATGCGCAATTTACAGCCAACTTACTGCGCCACAGAGACGATTTTGAAATCATTCATAAACCAGAAATAAGCGCTGTAGTATTTCGCTACACACCATTCGAAAACGGAACAGAAACTTCGTATTGCGGCGTAAACAGTTACATCCGCAAAGCGATTTTTAATGAAGGAAAAGCCATCATTACAAGTACAAAAGTCTACAATGAAGTATTCCTGAAATTCACCCTTTTAAATCCGCTAACAACGCCTCAGGATATCGAAGAAGTTATCGATTTGATTGTACACCACGGAAACGAATATTCATTAAAAAATTAAAATTATCATGACAAATAAAACATACGATTTCATAGCTGTTGGAGTAGGACCTTTTAATCTTGGTTTAGCCTGTTTGACAGCACCAATCGAAAATCTCGACGGTTTATTTTTTGATAAAAACGAATCGTTCAACTGGCATCCCGGAATGTTGTTGCAGGACACAACATTGCAGATTCCGTTCATGGCCGATTTAGTGACTTTGGCAGACCCGACCAGTCCGTTTAGTTTCTTGAATTATATCAAAGAACAAGGCAAAATGTATTCGTTTTACATTCGTGAAAACTTTTTATTGTTAAGAAACGAATACAATCAATATTGCCAATGGGCTATTAGAAAATTACCAAACGTATTTTTTAATACCGAAGTTACGGCAATAGAATACGATGAAAACCTGGAACTTTATATCGTAAATACCGTTTGTACAAAAACAGATGTAACGACAATTTACAAAACAAAAAGGATTGTTTTAGGAACCGGAACTGCACCGCACATTCCGAAATCCTGTCAAAATTTAAAAGGAAAAGCAATTCATTCTTCGACTTATATTCAGAATAAAGCAGAACTTCAAAAACAAAAATCAATCACGGTTTTAGGAAGCGGACAAAGCGCTGCGGAAGTTTTTAATGATCTTTTGCAGGAAATTGATGTTTACGGATATCAGTTGAATTGGATTACAAGATCATCTCGCTTTTTTCCGATGGATTACAGCAAGTTAACACTCGAAATGACGTCTCCGGAATATGTGGATTATTTCTACAACCTTCCTTCAGACAAAAGAGATCATCTGCTGAAAAATCAAAAATTATTGTACAAAGGAATCAATAAAGATTTGATTGCAACGATTTTTGATACCATTTACAACAAAAAAGTAATCACAGAAATTGATGTAAACCTTAGAACAAATGCAGCTTGTACAAAAGCTTCTTTTGACGAAAACAACCAGTCTTTTGAATTGGAATTACATCAGGTTGAACAGGATAAAAGATACCGTCATAAAACCGATGCATTAGTTTTGGCAACTGGTTACGGTTATAAATTACCCCAGTTTTTGGAGGGAATTGCCAACAGAATTCAATGGGACGAAAAAGGACGTTTTGCCGCCAACAGAAATTACAGCATTGACAATAATGCCAGTGAAGTTTTTGTTCAGAATGCCGAGTTACACACACACGGTTTTGTTACGCCCGATTTAGGAATGGCGTGCTACAGAAATTCTTATATAATCAAAGAAATTACAGGAGTTGAACATTACGCGATAGAAACCAAAATTGCTTTTCAGGAATTTGGTGTTCCAGTGTCAGAAGTTATCGAATCTCCAGTATTTGAAACAATCGAATAATTATGGAAACAATTCAGAGAAAAAAGAGAGTTTTAGCGATCGATATTGCCAGAGGTACAAGTGTTATTTTAATGATGATGATTCATACCATGCTGATTTACGGCACAATTGCGACCCAGACAAATACTGTTTTAGGAGAAATTATCCTGTGGTTAGGCCGCGGAACTACGATGTTTTTGGTTAGTATGGGAATTTCTTTTGTGTTATCAAGACGACAAAGTTTTCTGGCTGTTTGCAAAAGAGGCTTATACATTCTGGCAGTTGGTTACGGAATGAATTTTTTAAAATTCCTCGTTCCCGAATTCATTTTTGGCGGGCTTCCCGAAGCTTTTGTTTCGGCTTACGGCTTAAAATCAGGGACTTTAGAAACAGGAATTTTCTTTTTGCTATTGGGCGATATCTTGCAATTGGCCGGAATCACTTTGTTTATCATGGGATTGATCAATCATTTTAGTAAAAGTAAATACGTGCCACTTGCTGTCGCCTTATTAATCATTTCCGTTTCGAAAGAATTAAGCGGATTTAGAATTGGCATTACAGGTTTGGATTACATCTGCGATTTGTTTTTTAGCAATCAATTTAATGTCTATTTTCCTGTTTTTCCGTGGAGTGCGTTTATTTTAATCGGAATGTTTTTGGGAAGATGGTACAAAGAACTAAACGAAAATCAGGAAGTATTTTTTAAGAAAATGTTATTTGTCGGACTTGGTTTTATGGCTGTTGGCGGAATTTTAAATTTCTCTAATCCTGAATATCATTTTGGAGATTATTACCATTTAGGACCAGGCGGAAGTATTTTATTACTTGGATTAAATCTGGTTTTATATTGGTTTGTTAACATCGTTGTTCATCTGTTTAAAGAAAATAATAATGTATTTAATGTGCTGATTTTCTGCAGTAAAAATGTTACGAGTTTATATGTAATTCAATGGGTTTTGATCAATTGGGGAATGTATGTTTTTGGTTTCTGGCAACACGATCAATGGATTGTTTTAGGTTTATTTCCGGTTGTTATCGGAACCAGTCTTACTGTTCAATTGGTTTACAACGAAATCAAAACACAATTACGCTCTAAACGAAAAAATCGTAATGAAGTGCTTGTAAATAGTTGAAATCATTTTATTAATATGTAAAAAGGTTTTATCGTAGAGGCGCACAGCAGTGCGTCTACGCAAAGTATTTCTGCCACGAATTTCACCAATTACCACAAATCGTTACGCTTAATTAATTAGTGAAAATTAGTGTAATTCGTGGCAAACTTCATTTACGAATGAAGTAAATATTAATTTAAATAGTATAAAAAATGAATACATATAATCCTATTTATAGCACCACAATTCCGGATTTCGGTACGATAGATTTTCGTCCGTTGCAATTGGAAACTGATGCAAGGATAATTCATGATTGGGTCAATCGTGATTATGCCCAATATTGGGGCATGCAGGGAAAAAAATTAGAAGAAGTTCAGTTAGAATATGAAAAAATAACCAAAGAATCGGATGTTTTTATCGGATTGGTAAATGGTGAAGTTTCCTTTTTACTGGAACGTTACAATCCAAAACAAGATATAATCAGAAATTATTATGCCGTTCAGGAATATGATTGCGGTATGCATGTAATTGTAGCGCCGTCAACAAAACCTGTGCATCAGTTTACGTGGCATATTTTTTCGAGCATTATGAAATTTGTTTTCAGGGATTTAACCATTCAGCGTATTGTGGTTGAGCCGGATATCAGAAACAAAAAAATGTTCGACATCTGCCACCGCGTAGGTTTTGAAGATGCACATGTTGTCAATTTACCACATAAAACGGCCTTGCTTGCTTTTTGTACGCGAGAACAATTCATCAAAAAAATAGATTCATTTAACCTTAATTATACCGAAATGAATACCGAAAATCAATTAGAATTTCCCGAAAAAGCCATTATACATATACAGCCCGAAGTTTGGGATAAAGCCAATCGTTTATTGATTAAAAAAGCCATCTGTGAGTTTTCGCACGAGCTTTTAATCGAACCCGTTTTAGAATTTGGTGTACAAAATACAAACAAATATTCGTTGGTTTCTGATGATACTTCGGTGAAATATACGTTTAAGGCGCAAGAGCTTGCTATGAATCATTTAAATATAGAAGTAAATTCTATTTTAAAATACAAAAATGAAAAAAAGGAAGCTTTGGATGCCGTTGATTTTATTCAGGAATTCAAAAACAGTTTAGGAATTTCAGAACAATTATTGCCGTCGTATATCGAAGAAATTATCAGTACACTTTACGGAAGCTGTTATAAGTTATTAAAGGAAAATTCTACTTCAAAATCATTGGCTAATTCTGATTTTCAAACCATTGAACAAGCTATGATGGAAGGTCATCCTGGGTTTGTGGCCAACAACGGAAGAATTGGCTACAACAGCATGGATTACAAAGCCTACGCGCCCGAAGCCGGAAACCCGTTTAAGATTTTATGGCTTGCCGGACATCGCGACAGAACGGTTTATGCGGGAACAAAAAAACTGGATTACGATACTTTGATTCAACAGGAATTAGGCACAGAAACCATTTCAAAATTTAATACTACAATCAAGGAAAAAGGACAAAATCCGAATGATTATTTCTTTATTCCTGTGCATCCATGGCAATGGTTCAATAAACTGGCCAATTTATTTTCGCCGGAAATTGCCAAAGGAAAATTGATTTGTGTGGGTTACGGACCAGATTTATATCAGGCACAACAATCGATCAGGACCTTATTCAACTTAAGTAATCCGAAGAAATTCTATACCAAAACATCACTTTCAATCCTGAATATGGGCTTTATGCGTGGTTTACCGGTATTTTATTTAGGAACTGCGCCGGAAATGGCCGAATGGTTAGATCAGCTTTTAAGCGGTGACGAATATCTGCAAAAAGTAGGTTTTGGAATGTTGGGAGAAGTGGCTTCTGTAAGTTACATCAATCCGTATTTTGAAAGCTTTGGAAAACACAATCCGTACAACAAAATGATTGCTTCATTATGGAGAGAAAGTCCGGTTGCGAAACTCAAAAACGACGAGCAATTAATGACAATGGCGGCGTTTTTACATTTAGATAAAGATGGCAATTCGTTATTGTCAGAAATTATAAAAGCTTCCTCATTATCAATAGATTCATGGCTTGCAGAATATTTTAAAGTTTATTTGAGTCCGTTATTACATTGTTTCTACCAATACGATTTGGTTTTTATGCCACATGGCGAAAACCTGATTTTAGGATTAGAAAATCACGTTCCGGTGCGTTCTTTCATGAAAGATATTACCGAAGAAGCTGTGATTTTAAATCCAGACGTAGAAATCCCGAAAAACATAGACAGAATTTATGCTGAAGTTCCCGAAGACGTAAAACTATTATCGATTTTTATTGATGTTTTTGATGGATTTTTCCGTTTCATGTCTGCCATTTTGGTTACGAGTGATAATTATTCTGAAGATCGTTATTGGGAATTGGTGGCAGAATGTATCTCTGATTATCAGGAAGCTAATCCGCATTTGGAAGCAAAATTTGAGAAATACGATTTGTTTGCCAATGAATTTCAGTTGTCTTGCCTAAACCGTTTACAATTAAACAATAACAAAACCATGATTGATCTTGACGATCCTGTGGCGTTGTTACAATTTCAGGGAAAACTGCAAAACCCAATTGCTCCGTATAAAAAAATAATCGCTTAAAACCTTAACAGATGAATAGTATAATAACGCATCCGGAAAATGATGTCGCGACAGATGTTGTTTTTGTAAAAACGATTCCCGGTTTAGGTGTTTTTGAGCTGCGACCAATTGATATGGAAAACGATATTCCGTTGATTCACAATTGGGTCAATCGCAATTATGCCGTTTATTGGGAAATGAATGGTTTTTCTGTAGAAGAAGTAAAAAACACGTATTACAATATTCTTGAAAAAACGCAGGTTTATATCGGCGTTTTTAATAAGGAAGTGGCTTTTTTATTAGAATGTTACGATCCTCAAAATGATATTGTAGGTAAATATTACGAATCGCAAAAAGGCGATAAAGGTATGCACATACTGGTCGCGCCGTCAGAAAAAGTAATCCCGAATTTTACCTGGAATATTTTTACCGTAATTCTAGACTTCATTTTTTCAGATTCAAAAAGCCAGCGCATTGTGGTTGAACCCGACGCAAGAAATCATAAAATTCATTTACTGAACAAAAGAGCAGGTTTTGTATTTCAACACGTTTTAGAATTACCACACAAAAAAGCGCACTTAGAGTTTTGCACCCGTGAAGATTATTACAAGGCATTACAATCGGTTTAATTTATGAAAATGGAAATACCAACCCAGAATATACAGCACTTAACAAAACAAAATTGGGACAAAGCGAATGCGCTTTTGCTCAAAAAAACGTTAAGTGAATTTGCACACGAATTATTGATTGTTCCTGTTTTAAAAAGCGATAATTTATATAGTATTTCTTCGCCTGATAAAACTGTTGAATATACTTTTAAAGCTTCAATTTTAGCCTTAAATCATTGGTCAATTGCCATTGAATCAATTAAAAAGACAAAAAACGGGATTGAATCTCCATTGCGTTTATTAGAATTTATAATTGAATTTAAAGATCATTTGGGTATCGGCGAAAGCCTTTTACCAACGTACTTAGAAGAAATTACAAGTACGTTGTACAGCACTGCATATAAAATTGCGAACGAAAAATACAATTCAAAAGATTTATTAGATATTGATTACCAAATCATTGAACATGCGATGACAGAAGGGCATCCGTGTTTTGTGGCCAACAGCGGTAAAAACGGTTTTAATATTGATGATTTTACGGCTTTTTCTCCGGAAGCCAATGCGCCTGTACAATTGTTGTGGTTGGCAGGGCATAGGAGCAAGGCTACTTTTACGGCAATTGAAACTTTAGATTACCAAAAAGTATTGCAGCAGGAATTAGATGCTGAAACGATTTTACGATTCGAAAATGTATTAGAATCTCAAAATTTAAATGTTGAAGATTATTATTTCTTTCCCGTTCATCCGTGGCAATGGTTCAATAAACTGGTTTTGATTTTTGCTCCGGATGTTGCTGAAGCACATTTGATTTGTCTGGGTTATGGAGAAGACGAATATTCTGCACAGCAATCGATTAGAACGTTTTTTAATATTTCTTCGCCGGAGAAATTTTACGCAAAAACAGCACTTTCTGTTATCAATATGGGTTTCATGCGCGGACTTTCGCCATATTATATGGAAAGTACGCCTGCAATTACCGAATGGGTGGCGAATCTGGTTGAAAATGATGCGTATCTGCAACAAAAAGGATTTACATTATTAGGCGAAGTCGCAACGCTTGGCTATCGCAATTTTTTATACGAGCCTTTGGGCCGAAGTATTCCGCATAACAAGATGCTGGCCACATTATGGCGCGAAAGTCCGATGCCGAAATTGTCTAAAAATCAAAAGATTATGACAATGGCTGCTCTGTTGCATGTGGATCAGTCAGGGAATTCTTTTGTTAGTGAGTTGATAAAAGAATCGGGAATTAGCGCCAAATTGTGGGTTAAAAGTTATCTCAACGCTTATCTGTCGCCATTATTGCATTGTTTTTACCAGCACGAAATGGTTTTTATGCCACATGGCGAAAACCTGATTTTGGTTTTAGAAAATCACGTTCCCTTAAAAGCAATCATGAAAGATATTACCGAAGAAGTAATGGTTTTTAATGGAGAAATTCCGTTACCGGAAAAAGTAAAACGCATTCAGATCAACATGAAAGAACCGTTGAAAATCTTATGCATTTTTAATGATGTTTTTCAGTTTTATTTCCGTTTTCTTTCGGCCATTTTAGCAGAATCAAAAACACTTTCTGAAGAAGATTTCTGGTCGTGCGTTGCAGATTGTATAACGCAATATCAGGAAGATCAGCCACATTTAAAAGAGCAATTCAAAAAATACAATTTGTTTGTTTCTGAGTTTGATGCTTGTTGTTTAAACCGTTTGCAATTGCGAAATAATAAACAAATGTTAGACTTGGCAGATCCTATTGACAGTCTTCAGTTTGTTGGGAAATTAAAGAATCCTGTGGCGGCTTTTATTCCGGTTGTTTAAAATTATCATGAGTAAAGATGCTAATTCAATTTTTAACATTTTTGTGTAAACAAAATTGTTTATTTTTGTATTATGAAAACAGATATAAATACCATAAAAGGAATTCATCCCGGATTTGTTTTGGAAAGAGAATTGGAAAAGCGTCAACTTCGAAAAGGACAGTTTGCACTTTCTCTTGGAGAATTCCCACAGACTCTCACGGCTATTACAAAAGGTAAGCGAAAAATGAACACATCTTTAGCGCTTAAGATTGAAAATTTGCTTGGAATAGAAGAGGGTTATTTTATGGTATTACAGGTTTATTATGACATTGAACTTGAGAAAAAGAAACAAAATATAACTCAGAAGAATATATCTCCTAATATTGAATTGCTTCGCCCGATATTATTTTGGGATACTGATATGAATAAAATAGATTGGCAAAAACAAAAAAGAGCCATTATAAAAAGAATTTTTGAACGTGGAAATGATATGGAAAAAAAAGAAATTACGCGTTTTTATGGCACTGAAACCATTAATAGTATTTTAAATAACTAAAAATGTCATTGTATTTTAATACCGTCACACCACTTCTTAAAAGTATTTTAGAAGATTTGATGCTTGCTGAAGAATTCTCCTCTTTTCGGCTTGTTGGCGGAACTGCGCTTAGTCTTTATTACGGACATCGTATGTCTGTAGATATTGATTTGTTTAGTGATGCAGAATATGGGAGTTTAGATTTTAAAGCTATTGACAGCTATCTTCAATCTCAATACACTTATGTGGACAGTTTGAATATTGAACCCATAGGAATGGGGAAATCATATTATGTTGGTAACAATGATAAAGATAATATTAAGCTTGACCTTTTTTATACAGATCCTTTTATTGATGATGTACAACAATTTGGAATATTAAGATTAGCCAGTAAAGCAGAAATTACTGCTATGAAACTCGATGTAATTCAAAGAACCGGGAGAAAGAAAGATTTCTGGGATATCGATCAGCTTTGCCAGGATTTCAATATTAATGAAATGTTTGCATTACATGAAAAAAGATATCCTTATATACATGACAGTAAATTTTTGAAAGAAAAATTTACTGATTTTACTTTGGCAGATGATGATTTTGAGCCAATATGTCTCAGAGGTAAACATTGGGAACTTATTAAACTCGATATGATTGATCTTATTGAAACTTTAGAAAATTAATAAGATTTAAACCTGACAATTATTCTCAACTATATCCTTATATACTTTTAATAAAAGTCTTCGTGGGTCTTAGTTTTATAATCTTCTTCATAATTGAATAAAAAATAAGACGACAATTCAGGGATAAGATAAATTTCAATGTCTTTCCAAAAAACGTGACAATATTGAACTTTATCTCGTTATTGATTTTATCTCATTCAGAAACGTCGTCTTACCCTTACATACGATCAAATCGTGAAGTTGGTTTTTGCTTTATCGAAAATTTTTAAAATTTTAAGTTTTATTAAGAACGAAGGGAAATTTAAAACAAAAAATAAGCTGTGTCTTTTCATTAGAAACACAGCTTATTTATCTTTCAGAAAATAATTATTTCACTACAGTAGCTTCAAATTCTACTTTCAGGGTTTCAAACAGGCTTTTTACTTCCATTAAGCTTGTAGCTTGCTGAACACCGTGTTTGGCAATCCAATCCTGAATGATATTGAAATGGGGCCAAAGTTCATTGGTAGCGGTTGTATAAATAGTTAACCTGACAATTCCTTTAGGTTCATATCCGGCTTTGGCGATTACCGTTTCAAGATTATTCAGGGCCAATTTTATTTGCGATTCCATGTTTTCATTGCTTGAAGTTCCATCGGCGTTCACGGCTGCTTGTCCTGATACGTACAATGTTCCTTCCGGATTTTTAACTTCTACGGCCTGGTTATAACTACGTTCATTTTGCCATTCCCAGGGATTGATGATTCTTTTTTCCATTTGTTTAGCTTTTTGTGCGAATATTGGCATCGCGGTTAATAGTAGTAATGCTAAAATTTTTGATGTTTTTTTCACGATTACAGTTTAAAATTAATACTGCAAAGTTGGGTATAACATCAGGAAAAAGCTCTTGACATTTCTCACTATTATGAAGTGAGATATGTCACATTTTGAGAGAATAGAGAATAGAGAATAGAGAATAGAGAATAGAGAATAGAGAATAGAGAATAGAGAATAGAGAATAGAGGATAGAGGATAGAGGATAGAGGATAGAGGATAGAGGATAGAGGATAGAGGATAGAGGATAGAGAATAGAGGATAGAGGATAGAGGATAGAGGATAGAGGATAGAGAATAGAGAATAGAGAATAGAGAATAGAAAAAAGAGAAAAGAAGAAAGAGAAAAGAAGAAAGAGAAAAGAAGAAAGAAAAAGAGAAAAGTATTAATGAAATCTGTGAAATCTGCAAAATCTGCGTGAAACCAATTTTTCAGCCCAATTATAACTGAGACTGAGACTGAAAACGGAAACTAAACTTTAAGAAGATAAACGGCTCAACGTTTCGCGGGAAACGCCAAGATATGAAGCAATCAGGCTTTTTGGAACACGCTGAAAAAGTAAAGGATATTGTTTAAGAAGCTGTTCGTATCTTTCTTTAGAATTTGAAGTTTGCCAGGAAATAATGCGGCGCTGCGATCCCAGAAAACCAGAAGTAGCTTTTTCGAGAAAAAAGCGTTCCATTTTTTGCAAGCCGTCGCAAAGCTTTTTATAATCTTCGAGCGTACAGCAAAGAACTTCTGTATCTTCCAGACATTCGAGGGACATTGTGGCTTCGGTTTGTGTAAAATAGGCATAATAATCGCTTTCCCACCAATCTTCCATAGCAAAAGAAACAATGTGCTGCTTGGCCGAATTATCGGTATAAACCAACTTTAAAAGCCCCGAAATAACAAAATAAGAATATTTAACCGGATCGCCTTCCTGAATAAGAAATTGATGTTTCTTAAACTTTTTAGTGGTAAAATGAGAAGCTACAAACGCAAACTCATCATCGGTAAGCGGAATTATTTTTTCGATATGTTCTCTGAGGTTTGCCTGCATAAGTTGTGGGCAAAGTTATTGAAATTTTTTGGGAATTGGAAGATTTGAAATCATGTTTGATAGCGCTCATTTGTAATCCGTGCTCGCAACGATTGTAAAAATTTAGTATTTTAGAATACTTTGCGGGCACGAATTATAAATCCTTGCTATCGTTATCTATAAATACATCCGAGAGATCGGGATTTATTATATATTTTTAAATAATTCAAATTTATCATATTCTTTTCCCATGATGGAATCAATTATATTATTTTGAATATTTTGTTCAATTTTATTTGAAATATACCTTGGAGTTTCAATAGGAATTATATTTTTAATGTTTAGAAATCCAATATTATCGTGTGGATATGCCACTAAATGATAAAAAGGATCATTACAATCTTCTACTACTGTTTTATCAAATGTTATAATTCCTTTAGATGCAATTCTTTTAAAATCTATAAGATATAAATCCTTTTCTCTTTTATTTTTGAATTGCATAAGTTCATCTAAATAGGGATTAATTAAAATATCAGTCTTATGATCTATATCATATATGATCGATTTATTTTCTATTAATAACTTATCTAGTTGTGATAGTTCATTTGGTAAAATTGCACCAGCAGAAGCAATATGAATTATGTGATGATTATGAATTTTTAAAAATATATCAATGTCATGATCTAGTTGGTAAGATAAACTGTAAGCCATTATTGCCCGAATATATTTAAACAATTATTACATCTTTTGATAACTCTAGCAGTTCGAGGTCTATAAGCCTTTGTAAATTTTATATTTTCGATTTTTTTTGCTTTTTTGAAAAGTAGCAAATAGTTAGCAGTTTGATTTTCGGCACATCTTCCAATAACATTTATTCCATTATCTGTACCTATTTTACCAAGTTTATTTGTCAATTTTGATTTAAGTGATGGATCAATAGGTTCGTTTAAAGTTCTACTTTCGTCAATTTTATAATGTCTATTATAGATAGCTCCAATTATTGTTGCTGGTAGATCTCTTTCTGGAATTTTTATTTTTTTCCCAATATTTCTTATTGATTTACATCGATTAATTATTTCCTTGTCGAGGGTTTCGATATTCGGTTTACACTTAATTCGTAAAATTTGTTTATATAACCGTATATGTTTTTTCATGGTTTTGGACACCTTTTGATTAAATTGTTTTTCTAAAAATTTTATTCTTAATTAATTCAATTAGATATGTTTGTATATAATTTCCTTTCGACTTTTATTTATTTTAATTTTAAAATTAACAGGATTATAATCTTTTACATTAGGTTGTTTTAAATCATTACTAAAAAACATAATTTCTTTTCCAGACTTTGATACTCCGGCGGAATGATTAAATGAATATTTCTTAGTAGGTAGATCTAAATATAATTTTTCAATATTGATATTATCATCATATGAAACTACCCAATGTATATTTTGAATTGCTTTTATCTTATCACTTACACCTTTATGGTGTTCATCCATATAATGATTCATATATAATTGATCTGCTTTAAGATAATATGGAGGGTCAAAATAAAAAATTGTTCCTTCATTTATAGCTTGTAGTTGGATTTTATCTATTAAATCAATAGCATCATCATTTAAGACTTCTATGTTTTCACTATATTTTGCAATAAACTTTATTCTTTGTTTAATTTCGTCTTTATTAAATCGGCAATCAATTTTATAATCTCCATCTTGTTTGATACCACCAATTACGCCACCTTTTATAATACCAGATCTATTAGTTCTATTTAAAAATAATGTTGAAAAGCCAAGTGTTAGTAAATCAATATCCTCTTTTTGTTTTTGAATTTCTTTTTGTTTGTACCAATTTTCTATAGTAATTTCGGTGTCATCAATAAGGTTACAAAGTTCTATACAATTGTTCTTTATTGAATGCCAAAAAGCAAAAATGGAACGATCTTTATCATTAATAGTGATCTTACTAACATAACCTTCTAATAACAGAAACAAAGCAACAGAAGCGCCACCTGCATAAGGTTCTACATAGTGCCCATGTATGTTATTATCAATACAAATTTTAGCTAGGAAAGCAGAAAGCCTGTTCTTTCCCCCAGGATATCTTAATGGTGAGTAGAACATAAATATTATAATTTAGTTAGGTCTAGCGAAAGTAGTAAATCGGCTTCATCTTTGAGCATGAATTCTACTAATTCGATTAAATTCGAACTTACTTGGTCTCCTACTGTACTAATTCCATTTACTTTGTAGTTATGTACAACTTGATGTAAATGATCTAGATCAAAAGATAAAATTGCATTTCTATCTTTTGTTGAAGTAATTAAATCAATAAATTTATGCTTCATTTTTCTGAAATCAGTAAATTTTGTATCACTATAAACTGTATTGAAATAATTAGATTTCGACATTAAAGTTCGACCATTATATTTTGTTTCTTCGATAACAAACTTCATTATACATTCGAATAAAACTCTTCCCATTGCTATTTTTGCATTCGGTGCAGTGAT
Organism: Flavobacterium sp. MEB061; assembly: GCF_000834715.1. Lineage (NCBI taxonomy): Bacteria > Pseudomonadati > Bacteroidota > Flavobacteriia > Flavobacteriales > Flavobacteriaceae > Flavobacterium > Flavobacterium sp. MEB061. The sequence goes on from NZ_JXQR01000013.1 coordinate 15,811, forward strand.
ACTATCTAAATTTTTAAAATACTCGTCAATCCTATCTTTTAAACCTGGAGGCAATTGTTTTCGTTTAATATCAGGATATTTTTTAACAGTTCCACGTTTGGAAGATACTATTGGAACTACATTGGATGAAGGTATAGCAGAATTTGAAATGGGTGTTACACTATTGTCCATTGAAGTGTCGGATGTTATTGCATTTGAAGATTGCACATTTAATGCTTGGACAGCGGTAGGTACTTGAGAACTGTTGTTAGATGACTCTTCGCTTGGATAAACTACACTACTTTGATTTGAAAGCATAGGTTTTGCATAAGCATCAAATCCATAATCTTTTAATTTTTTTATAAAAAGTTTATCTTTATCAATGTCAGAAGTTTTAACATCAGGATTTTCCTTAATATATTTAACTAATGCTATAATGTAAGATTTAAATGTATTGTTATCAATTATCTCAATTTTAAATGAGGGTGAGTTTTTGAATTTATATCCACAGAGTTTACTGTCCCTAAATAGGCGTTCATAAATAATAGTTTTGCCTCCGGTTTTACCTCGACCTCTTCTTATTTGCTTTCTAAACTCTTCATCACCATGTGTGACTGCTTCCTTATAAAATGACCCTAATTTTATAAAATCCCCAGGTTTTGAATCTAATGAACTCATTTCTTCATTTTTACCATTATCAGCCAGATCCAATATTTGCAATGCCTTTGCTATTCGTTCCCAACTACGAAATAGAGATGCTGCATGTTCCTCGCTAATCCTTGATTTTAACTCATCTTCATTCTCGTAAATATATACTGGCAATTCTTTAATAATCATTTTATTTCCAGCGAGTAAATATTTTCCAGGTAATTGTAAAGCTTTAACCGCAGCACAACGACGATTTCCATCTCTAACGGAATATCTACCATCAATATCTTTAATTACCCAAAGAGCCTTATCTTCATAAAATTCATTTTTTCTAGCTATGGCCTTTGCAATTTCTTCTGCAGCTTCTTCATTTAATAAGTAAAAAATTAAATCTTCTTCTTCTGTACTTCCTTTATATAATTCAGCAAATCTTGGATTATTGATATCAAGTTTTAAATCTTCCAATTTTATATATTCTAATTTAGATCTTTTTTCCATAAATGATTATTTGTTATTAAATAATTTGATTACTTTTAGTTTAATTGATTATTTGTTTTATAAATTATTTTAAAGAAACCATTACTATAATAATAAAATATAAAAACAAAGGTTAATAATTAATAATCAACCACTTTACGGAAAACCATAATCAACTAAAATTTGTTCTCAACAAGTGTAGTAATAAATAAAAACGCAACGCCAAGTATTTATACCCGTTTTACAAAACACCAAACAAAAAAAGCCCAACCAATATAAGTTGAGCTTTCCACAATTAACAAATCCGTTTTCTGATTAATAATTTTTTAAATAATCTTCCTAACCCCAGGAATCAATATCAACAATCCCCCAAAAACAAAACTCCCCACAACTATCAACGGAGAAACTACAAGAAGTTTTAAAGCAGGATCTACCCCCCAATTTCTTACGGCCAGGGTAAAAGCGACAATAACCACGGGATGAAAAATATAAGTCGCAAAACTGTAACGGGATATTTTAGCTAGCAATGGAGTTGATTGGTTCCATTTTGTTCTTCCTTTAATGAGAATAACGGTTAAGATGGAAAGTCCTATCCATTGTTCCCAGATGGCGTAGAGTAGTTGTTGCCAGTGAAAACCTCCTGAATACCATTCTACAGGCATTTTTACGGTGAGTCTGATTACGAAAAATGCAAGGAAAAAGACCAAACACAACCATGAAGAAAGGGTAAGACGTTTTCTGGTTTTTTCAGAAAGCTGTTGGAACCAATTGTTTTTGGAAGCCAATAATCCGATAATGAAAAAGGCGATGTATTGCGGGAAATGTCCCAATTGAAATCCGAATGGTTTGAGCACCCAGCCTACAGGAAATATAATTCTAACGGCAAAACTTACAAGTCCTAATACGAGTGCAAATAAAAGTATGGTTCGTGATGTGGGAACGGGCAATGTGTTTTCGAAACTGATTTTGAAAACTGTTTTTGCGATTACATAAATAAAGGTAAACACAAGCAAAGCCAATACAAACCACATTACGCCAACATCGATCCAGGTATCGTAACCGCTTAAATACTGCAAAAAGGTAATATGATGTTCCTGAGCAAAATAATACACGAGATAACTCGTAAAAGGTGAAATAACAAGAGAATAAAATACTAACGGAATTCCTAATCGGATTAAACGATCGGTAATGAATTTAAAAGTGCCTTTTTTGGTAAAAGACGAATCGGTAAAATAGGCGGCCAGCATAAAGAAAAAGCCCATAAAAAAAGACTGGTTCACGCTGATAAACATTTTTACGGGAATGAGCACGCCAAAAATAGTAGTGGGTTCTGTATAATACCAGCCGTCTGAATTGCTGTACGCTATAAAAGTATGGTGCAAAATAACCAATATGGTCAATAGTATTTTGATGTTGCTGATGTAAATGAGCTGATTTGGCTCTTGTAAATCTTTAGATAAAGTTGCGTTTTGGTTTGTCATAACAGATTTAATTTAGTGTTTCTGAGGACAAACCTACAACAAGAAAATACGGTTGTAAGCGGCCTTGTTATCACTAACAAGCTTTTGTGACGAACGACAAGCTTAGGCTATCTGTAGGTTTCGGAGTTGGTTGTAACAATTGTTGAAACTCTCAATCTGGTTTCGGGAAACGGGAACTTTTGCATCGGTATTGTGAAAAGATAAAAGGTAACCCTGAGAATTTCCGTTTACTTTTTCGATCTTAAACATATTGACTAAATAAGTTCTGTGGCATCTGAAAAAATGCGGATAATCGGCGATTTGTTTTTCGAATTGTGTGAGCGAAATTCGTTTGAGTTCTACAGTCGCTTCTTCGTTATTTGAATTTGTGAGTTCGATATAATTTCCATCGGCTTTTACAAATAACAAATCTTCTAAGTTTAAAGTAAAATCGTCTTGTTTGACTTGCGTATTGATGAAAAGGGTAGGAGATACTGCTGTTTTTTGTATTTTGATTTCAAGTGGAGTAAACTGAAGTATAAAAGGAGATCCTTTTTTTGACTTAAAATAAAAACCTGCCATTCTGAGGAAAAAATAAAAAAGGATTCCTGCGAGAAAACAGTTTCGTATTTCTTCATACAAATAACGCCATGACCAATTATTTGGATTGTTATATATTAAATCGCGCATTAAAAAACTGGCAATTCCGGACAAAAGCAAAAATAGGCCAACGTGAATATATTCATGTAGTAATGTCCAATTTTTGAGTTTGTTATGCTTGATGTAATTGTAGGTTCCGAAATATAAAAACAAAATCAATGCAGGCGAAAAAGCGTGAAAGAAACAAATCAGGAAATAATTAAGTCTGAATTCAGGCTCATAAACGCCAAATGGTGCAAATAATAAAAGAAACACAAAAATCGCAGCAAATACAATCGCAGAACTTTTCAGGAGATTTTCTGCCTGATATCGGGTTGGATATTCAATTTCGTTTAATAAATGCTCTTTATTGATGTAAAATGGCATGGAATATTTGGCTTTGTTTGGGATTAAAAGTACAAAAATAGTTGTTATGAAAACGGGTGTCATAGCCCTGATAGAAGTGGAAATCCTTTTATTTTTTTTCTTTAAAAAAATAAAAGATTGAAACGGATAGCAGGAAATAGGTCCTAAAATTTTTCCTGAACTTAATTGATATACTTAAAAAGCCTCCCAAAATCTCTCGATTTCAGAAGGCTTTTTAAATGAAATACCTAAATTTATTTCTTTATTCTTTTATTACTTTTTCGACTTTCATGCCGTTTTCAGTTGTGATTCTGATGAAATAAAGTCCGTTTGCTTTGTTTGAAATATCAAGTGTTGTATTGTTGTTGCTTTCTATTTTTGTTTGCAGGATTCTTCCCTGAACGTCAAATAATTCGATGAGTTTTATAGTGTTGTCGCTATTAATATTGATATTTCCTTTTGTAGGATTAGGATATAATGCCACACTTTTATCAACTTCAAGATCTTTGGTTCCTAGATTTTTAAAAATAGTTTCGGCTTTATTGGTTTCAATTGGCGCGTTATAATCAAAGAAAATATCGGCTTGTTTTTCAACCTTGTCATTGGTAATCAGATCGTCCAGTGTTTTAATTTTAAATAAAATATTGCCATGATTGTTAACAGGCGGATCCTTTGCTGTAAGTTTTGCTTTTTTAGCCGTACCTAAATTGATGTTGGTAAAAATAAATTCAGCAACATTGCCGTGAATGTTTATTTGAGACGGATGTGAAGTATCTAATAATTGCAGCGAATTAATATCGTATTTGGTTGGATCGATCGTTACTTTTACCACTACATTCTCTGCAGGAGCCGTTCCTGTGTTCTCAAAATTGATTACATAATGTAAATACTCGCCAATGGTGCTCGGAGAAACATTTTTTCCTTCAAGACATTCAATATCATTAGGATCATAAGAACCTATCACAACCTGATTGTAATTAAATGTATTATCTGCGGGATTAAGATCGCCTGCAATTGGGTTTATTGTCGCTGTAAAATTCAATACATCATCTATATTTACGGGAGGCGTTTGTACGGGTGTGTTTACATTCAGTCCAAAATAATTACTTCTGCTTTCAAATGGAAGTAAGTTGTTGTAATTCCAGCCCAATAATCCCGGACTTTGCACATTTGGAGCCAAAGTTGCCAAACCATAATGCATTAAGTTTTGATTGTAGTTAAAATTAAAACTTCCGCTTGCGGTTTGATTTCCTTTGTTTCGAATCACGATTTCATACCAAGCAATAAAACCGGGCCTTGCAGGTACAATTGGCACAATAACAATTTCGATATCGCTTTGAGATCCGTTTGCGGTAATACAAAAATCCTGAGTTGCAACATGATTGTTACTATCTGCAAAAGAAAGCAACGGATTAATCGGAGAAATACTGAAAAGTGTTGGGTTTTCAAGATGTGGTGTTAGTGAAAAATTTCCTGCACCGGTATAAAAAACATATTTTCCGCTAGCTTTGGTAAAGGTTTCATTTTGCGTCGTGCCGTCATGAAGTCCAACTTTCAAATTTGGCTGTTTGGCATCTGAGGCATCACAACCATTGTTGTCAAGGTCAAAAGCAATTGTTCCTGTAATTGTATTGTAATTTCCGCCCGGCGTAAAAGAGCAATACGAGTTTACTTCTACATTTGATAAGCCTACGGTTAATAAATAGTTTTTTGTTGCAATAATATCTGCTTCGTCCTGACAAACAAAAGCCAGATTGGTATTGGCATTGCCTAAAAATAAAGTTTCCGTTTTTCCGTTTTTGGCAAAAATCATTTTAAGATTTGGATTACTGCTTGCAGATAAAGTCTGGAAATTTGTAAAACCAGAAAGATCAATGTTTTCTAAAGCACTTCCGTTTACGTTTAGCGTCATAATATTTGGCGAATCAGAGAAATCGATGGCTGTAATTGGTGTTTCAATACAAAAAACAGACGTTAAGGCACTGCAGCCCGAAAGGTTAAGAGAAGAAACAGTATTATAACTGCAATCGAGGCTTTTTAAATTGGTTAAACCAGCAACATTCAACGATGTTAACGGTGCTTTTTCAAGCGGTTTTCCACTTATAGAAAGTGTTTCAAGAGCTGTACAGCCCTGAACATTTATTGATGTTAATGCGGTACTAATATTACCAATATACTTTAGTGAACTGCAATTGGAAAAATCGGCAGCAGCAAGATTCGTATCAACTAATGAAACATTATTTAATGCCGTACAACCCGAAAGATTTAGATTTGTGGTTGGGTTTTCGCTTAAATCCAGAATTTCTAAATTTGTATTTCCGGAAAGATTTAACGACGGAATTTGATTTGATTTTAAAAAGGCATTTTTCAAATTTGTTGTTCCTGTTAAGTTTAAATTCGAAATAGCATTTGTCGAAGCCTGAACCTGTACAAGGTTTGGCGATGTACTTAAATTAAGTGCCGTTAATTGATTGTTGTTACAATTTAAATTGGTTAATGCGGTACAACCCGTAAGTGATAATGTTGTTAAGGCATTATTTGACACATTTATATCTTTTAAAGCACTACAGCCTGAGAGATTTAAGGAAGTAAGCGTATTATCCGGAAACAAGATATATTCTAAACTTGAACAGTTTGAAAAATCTGCGGTTGTTAATACTTTCGTTGAATTAAAGGCAGATTGCGGAAAATTAAGCAACGTACAACCCGCTGCATTTATTGAAGAAAGAGTGGTATTGTCTTCGATTAAAAAAGTAGTCAGTTTTGTTAAACCCGAAACGTTCATCGATGTTAACTGATTGTTTACGGCGTTGAAATATTCTACATTCGGACAGCCTGTTATATCCAGAGCTGTCAAAACATTATCTGCCACATAAAACTCTTTTAAAAGAGGAAGATTGCTGACATTAAAAGTAGAAAAATCTGGATTTTGCTGTGCGAGAATAGTCGTTTGCAAAGGATTATTTGAAATGTTTAAAGTTTCAAGTAAAGGATTTTCCATAAAAGATGCGCCTGTTAAAGCATTCATTCCGGAAACGGTTGCTGTTACTAAAGTTGGACTTTTTACAAAAAGCGTTTTTAAATTCGGCATTCCGCTTAAGTTAATCGATGTCACGCTGATTTCCCTAAAACCTAATTCGGTCACATTGGTAAAACCTTCAATTCCCTGAATGTTTGTTACTTGCGGAGCATTGGCGCCTTCTATCCAAAGTTTGTCAATTAAAGCCGCTTCAGAAACTTCGATCTCATTATTAAAATTAGTGTCTATTCTCGTAACGGGAACACCGCCAGAAGATGCTGTAAAATTATTTGCACCGCCATTTACCAGCATGGCCTTAAATGTAGTATCTGTAAAAGTAAGTATCTGGGCATTTACCAGACCGGTAAAAAGCAAGATCAGTAAGAGTAATTTTTTTCTCATAATTATTATGGTTTGAGTTGTTCGTTAGAAAATTTTGGGGATGATTTTTAAAGTGAATTGATTAATTCCTGCAGCTTTTCTTTTTTGCTTTGTGCAATCGGAATATTGGCATTATCCGCCATAATCACATATCCACCATCTGTTTTGATGTACGATTTGAGATACGATAAATTGATTAAATGCGATTGATGAATGCGTTCAAAACCGTGTTCTGCCAATAATTCTTCATATTCCTTAAGTGTTTTTGATATCAAAACAGGTTTGTGATTTTTGATGAAGAATTGGGTGTAATTTATTTTGGCTTCGCATCGAATAATATCCGAAACCTCAAATAAATGAATTCCGTCGCTTGTTGATAAGGCAATTCTCTTAAAATTATCGACTTTTTTACGGATGTTTTCCAATAATAAATCAATGTTTTCAAACGAATTATTTTTTCCCACTGCTTCTTTTATTTTGGCCATTGTAAGCTGCAGTTCTTCGGGATCAACAGGTTTTAGAATAAAGTCTAAAGCACTAAACTTAAAAGCTTTAAGGGCATATTGTTCGTGTGCGGTAATAAAAACAACATGCGATTTCAGTTTTCCGTTTGCTTTAGAAAGACGTTCCAGAATATCAAAACCGGTTCCGTCTGTTAAATGAATATCCAGAAAAATAACCTGCGGATTCAGTTTTTCTATTGCAGCGATTCCGGTTTTTACACTTTCGGCTTCGCCAACAATAAAAATATCATTTGTGTATCGTTCTAAAAGCGCTTTTAGTCCGGTTCGTAAATGCTTGTCATCGTCGATTAATAGTGCTGTTATCATGGTCGGTTATTTATGCTTTTTGAAATTGATTTTGAAATTGAAAATTGAAATTGCAATTGCCTTTTTGATATTGATATTGATATTGTTTTTCGAATTAAGACATATACTGAATTGGCAGGTATAAAGTAACTTTTGTCCCTGTTTTTTGTTGTGCCGAATTAAGTTCGATAATCTCTATTTTAGCCGATTTGGAAGTGATCGATTCCATAATCTTCAAACGCTTTTTTGTAATTTCCAACGCCATAGACTGATGTGCCGTAACGGAGTTTTCTTTTAAAAGTTTGGATTCTGATAAACCAATTCCGTCATCTGTAATCGTGCAGATTAATTGCTCTTTTTGAACATCAAAATTCACACTGATTTTTCCTTTTCCTTCTTTGGGAACCATGCCGTGCAAAATCGCATTTTCGACAAAAGGCTGAATCAATAAAGGAGGTAACCCCATATTAAACTCTACATTTTCTGTGGATTGAATTTCAAATTCAAACTTATCATGAAACCTAAGCTGTTCGAGTTCGAGATAATTCTGTAAACTTTCGATTTCTTTATCAATTGGAATCAATGAACCTTTTGAATATTCGAGCGTGAGACGCATTAATTTTGAAAATTTAGACAGATATTTTAAAGCGGAATCAGTTCCGTTCTGGACAATAAAACTCGAAATCGAACTCAGACAATTAAAAACAAAATGCGGATTCATTTGTAAATGCAGTGCTTTCTGTTCGTATTCGGCTACTTCTTTTTTAAGTGTGAGCTGTCGTTTAACCTGCATTCTGTTATAAATTACAATACTTAAAACAATTAATAACAATATTGCCAAGATAGAAAAGATAACGAATTGCGTTTCTCTTTTATGTTTTTCAAAAAGTAAAGCTTCTTTTTTCTTAAACTCGTAATTCATTTCTGCACGGGCAAACTTCATGTTAATTTCTTGATTTTGAATGCTGTCACGTGAGCTTACGTAATTTTTGTAATGAGTTAACGCTAATTTTGTTTCATTTAATGATTCATACAATTCGCTTAGCAGCTTTTCGGTATGATAGGTTTGATCTTGTACGCCAATTTCTTTTGCATACTTTAATGATTTAAGTGCGAAAGAAAGTGCTTCGTTATATTTTTTCTGTTTTTGTAATAATAAACCAATATTGTACAGAGCAAGCGAAGCCCCAAATTTATTCTGAATTTCCTCGTATAATGTTAGTGATTCCTGATAATAACCAAGTCCCACAGAAAGATTATTTTGTTTGGTATAATAATCTCCCAAATAATTATTTAAAAGTGCAGATCCGCGTTTGTTATTGTTTTTTTCGAAACCTTTTTCTGCTTTTTGATAATATTCAATGGCATTTTTGTAGTTGCCCAATTCAAAATAAATTACACCAATATTAGTCAGCGTCATGGGCGCATTTTGCTCGCCAAGAGCGATTTGTATTTTAGAAGCTTCTTTGAGATAATGCAAAGCTTTAGGATAAATTTGCTGTGATTTATAAAGGACTCCCATGTTATTGAGAACTTTAGAAATGCTTTGCTCTTCCTTAATTTCCTGATATAGTAACAAAGCCTGTTCGTAATTTTTCAACGATAAGAGATAATTGCTTTGTTCTGAATATACTACACCAGAACTTGCATAAGCTCTTGCCAGACCTTTTTTATATTGTTTTTGATCAGGATTTTGGTTGAGACATTTTTGAAATTCGGTTTGCGCTTTTTTAAAATATTGTAGGGCAGCAGGATAATTGCCCAGAATGATAGAGGCATTTCCTTTGTTGTTATAAGCAGTTGCAAGACCAAAATTATATCCTGTTTTAGTACTTAAAAAGGCTGCTTTTTGAGCATAAAATAAAGTGGAATCAGTATCAATTTCCTTATATAAATCAGCGATTGCATTATAATGATTAACTTTTGAAGTATCTATTTTGGTAACACGCAAAATGCGCTGCAAACTATCGATCTGACTATTTTGAGCATTTGTAATACCGCCAATAAAACTGAGCAATAAGAAAATGGTTAAACGTAATTTTAGATTCACCTGGTTTGGTTTTTTGGTTGTTGTGAGACAAATGTATAATTTGTTTTCAACTATCATAACACCAATTATTATTTACACCGTTTTGATTATTATTTGAATGTTTTGGATTATTTGAATGTTTAAGGAAGATGAGAAATGTTTTAAAAACATATAGAGTTTATAAATTTGGGTGTAAATTTTACTCCAAAGTTCGCTATCCTGAAGCCTCGGGATACGCAAGGTGCACAAAGTTTATTTATTTCACGCAGATTTAAAAAGATTAAAGCAGATTGTACAGATTCAAGAAGATAATTTTAAAATTAAATCTGCTCAAATCTGTAGAATCTGTGTGAAAAAAAATCATTTTAATCTTTTAATCTGTGGCTTTAGATATTATTTCAAAGTAGTTTTAATCGCACTACAGCTTGCAAAATTGAATTTTTGGGGAAGATGAGAAATAATTTAAAACTTGTGAGTATAAAATTGAGCTTAATTTTATCGCAAAGTGCGCTAAGGTTTGCGCAAAATCAGGCCAACTTATTTCTCGCGAAGTCGCAAAGTTTATTTATTTCACGCAGATTTAAAAAGATTAAAGCAGATTGTACAGATTCAAGAAGATAATTTTAAAATTAAATCTGCTCAAATCTGTAGAATCTGTGTGAAAAAAAATCATTTTAATTTTTTAATCTGTGGCTTTAGATATTACTATTGCTGTTCGATAATTTTAATAATTTGTTTGGGAATTTCTTCAAAACCTTCAATAGAATAGGGTTTAATGAGGTAACCTTTTATACCAAGTAAATCGCATTTTTCCTTATAAGCAGGATTTATACTCGTCGAATAGATAAAACACGGAATACTTTTTAATGTTTCGGTATTTAAAATTTGCTGTAGCGCTTCAATACCATCGATTATAGGCATATTGATATCGGTAAGAATAACGTCGGGAGTTTCGTTGGAAGTGTTTTTTAAATAATTTAAAAGTTCTTCGCCATTTGACACTAAGCTAACTTTATCAAAATCAGGGTTTTTATTAAAGATTTCAGAGATTACATCGGCGTCATCTTCGTCATCTTCGGCAATAATAATATGTAGATTGTTCAATTTTGTCATTTTATATTGGAAAATAAAGATTAAATGTGGTGCCTTGATTGAGAGTACTTTCTACAGTTATATTCCCGGAGTGATTTTCCATGATCTTTTTGCAAATGGCAAGGCCAATACCATTTCCGGAATATTCATTCTTAGCATGTAAACGCTGGAATATTGTAAAAATTTTGAGCAGATGATTTTTTTCCATTCCAATCCCGTTATCCTTTATTTGAATTTTTACAAATTTATCAGCAGATTCAAAATCCTCAATTTGAAAAATTTGTATAACAGGAGGAATATCTTCTTTACTGTATTTAATTGCGTTTGAGATTAAATTAGAAAAAAGTTGTCGCATTTGCACTTTTGAAGCTTGCAATACAGGCAGTTTTCCTATCTCAAAATTAGCTTTTTTATCATTAATAATAATTTCCAAATCCTCATTAACTTCAGTAATTATTTCAACCAGGTTTACCTGTGTACGCTCTTCCTGTTTAGTATGTGAGGAATAATTTACCAAATCATCCACGAGAGAATTTAATCTTAAAGCAGATAATTTCATTACGTTCAGATATTTAGTGTCTGTTTCTGAAAGATCTGTTTTGTTGATTCTTTCATTATACATTACTATTTTTCTAAGCGGTTCTTTAAGATCATGAGATATTACATGAATAAACTCTTCAAGATTTTTATTGATGCGGTTTAATTCGTTGATTTTTTCCTCAAGATCTTTTTGATGCTGTATTAAAGCATTTTCATGTTTTTTCTTTTCAGTTAAATCTGTTACTACAATACCAAGTCCCTGTACAGAAGGCTCAAGATCAGTAACTGATATGGAGGCAGGAAAAGTCTTTGTGCTATAATTGGTTTTAAATAAAATTTCATGCGTCGAAATACCATATTTCAGTGCTTCAATAAGAGAAACTAAGTGGTCAGGATTATTAAAATATTCCTGTAAATAGTTACCAATTATTTTTTCTGAAGGCACGCCTACAAGTTCAGAAAAATAATCATTACAGTACAAGATCAAACCATTACGTGAAATACTCAAAGCACCCTGCCTGAATTTTTCAATTAAAAGCCTGAAAGTGTAATCTGCAGTTTCAAGAGAATAAAGCTGCGGAATCCCGTTAGTATTAACGACTAATGCATCAACATCTCCTACTTTTATGGCCTCAACAATACTATTAGACTCATGAAGTTCTTCTTTTAATGCTGCTATCTCTTTTAATAAAGATTCGATATGTTTGTTGTTATCGCTCAAATTTGTTCCCTTAAGTTTAGTATTTGTAATACTTTTTCCCTGTCTGACAAATCACCTAAAATGATTCTTCTTGGTGCAGGACCTATCTTAATCAATGTTGGTATGGCTACAATTTGATGTATTACGGCCTGTTCTGTATCCCGACTTATATCTATAATTTCCAGTTCGAAATTACCGGCGAGATATTTATCACATATTATTCGTAAATTTTCAATTGCATGCCCTGATTTTACAGACATACCCGAAACAAAAAGCATAAACTTATGTTTTTCCGGTTTTGTAACATCAGATGAGTTGCTCATTATAACACTTTTAAAGGTTTAATATTGAGCCCCACCAAAACTCTTTCTTCATTAGAAAGATCCCCAATTATTTTACGAATTGGTTCAGGAAATTTTCTGACCAACGTAGGAACGGCGAGGATTTGATCTCCTTCGGCCAACTGCGGACTTTTAAGTAAGTCTATAATTTCGATACTATATTTACCCGCCAAATATTCTTCGGCGTATTTTTTTATATTTTCGAGTGCTTTAATCGACTTTGGTGTCTGACCTGCGATATATAGCAACAATTGCCATTCGGCTACAGTTTCTTTTTTCATTTTATTGCTATTTTTTTTTAGGATTCAGTTTTTCCTGCAATTCTTCTGTTGCTTTTAAGATACTTAATTCTTCTTCTGCCGATTCAAATTCGTTTCGAAGTGCTTCAATATTAGCTTGAAGTACTTTGCGTTTACGCTCAATTTCACGGTCTTTTCTGCTTATTTCGTTTTGCAGTTTAATATCTGAAATTGTTTTTTTGAACAAATATGATTTTCTCGCTGATCCTGTCAATATTCCCTGCGGACCTAATTCTATATCAAGCAGTTCAATTCCTTTATTTGTAATAACAAATTCTCTAACCTGATTAGAATGTCCCATTCCTCTGGCTTTTACAATAAAAATTCCTCGGTTTCTTTCGCCAATTCCTTCCATGTCGCGCACCGTAATCCAGGTATCGACTAAAGACGATACAGATTCTTCGGCAAGATCAGGTCTGAAATTGTCTGTTTGTTTGTTTAAAGAAGTAAAAAGTGCCGTAATATTATTTGCTTTTAGCATATCTATGAGCCTCACCAGCATCGAACGAACTTCCTGCTCGCTGCCAACATTAATAAGATTACTTATAGGATCGATTACTATTGTAGTTGGTTTAAAATCTTTGATAAGTTTTCGTAGTGTAAGCAAATGCAGCTCAAGACCATTTAAGGATGGGCGGGAAGAATGAATTTGCAGATTGCCTTTTTTGATATATTTTCCAAGATCAACACCTATAGATTTCATATTACGAACCAATTGCTGTGGTGATTCTTCAAAGGCAAAATAGATAACACGCTCGTTATTTTCACATTGTTTATTGGCAAAATAACATCCAACCGTTGTTTTTGCTGTACCTGCAGTTCCGGAAACCAATATATTGCTTCCTCTATAAAATCCACCACCCTGAAACATACTGTCTAATCCGGGCACTCCCGTAGGAATTACATCCGAAGAAACTTCATTATTCAGTTTTAATGATGTGATAGGCAATACCGAAATTCCGTCCTCATCAATTAAAAAAGGATATTCATTGGTACCATGTGTAGATCCGCGGTATTTTACAATTCGCATTCTTCTGGTCGAAACCTGTTCGATAACACGATGGTCTAAAACGATAACACAATCCGAAACATATTCTTCCAGTCCCTGACGTGTAAGTGTTGCTTCTCCGCGTTCACCTGTAATAATTGCTGTTACGCCTTTGGTTTTAAGCCAATGAAATAATCTTCGTAACTCAGCTCTAAGAATCCCCTGATTGTCAAGACCTGCAAATAAGGATTCGATCGTATCCAAAACCACTCGGGTTGCTTTTATCGAATCGATGGCATGTCCTAATCTTATAAATAAACCGTCGAGATCATATTCTCCGGCTTCTTCAATTTCCGATCTTTCAACTCTTACATAATCCACTACAAGCTTTTTATCTGCTTTTAGTTTTTCGAGGTCAAAACCAAGTGATTTGACATTTAATGTAAGATCATCCGAAGGCTCTTCAAAAGACATGAAAACTCCGGGTTCGTTATATTCTGTAATCCCTTTAATAAGGAACTGCATAGATAACAATGTTTTTCCGCAACCCGCACCACCGCAGACTAAAGTTGGTCGTCCTTTAGGAAATCCACCATCAGTAATCTCATCCAGGCCATCTATTCCTGAAGGAGTTTTTGGGAAAATAAAACTATGTGATTTTGTTTGTTTTTGCACGATATAAAATATTCTGTTTACTCAAATATACGTTTTCCTACAATATTTAACATTAACATTTATTAAAGATTTAACAGCTGTTTAAATAATTTTGAGGTCATTATTTTAAAAAAAACTGTCATATTCACGAACAATAAATGATAATGCAAATACTCTCGAATTACTATTGAAATTAAGAATTTTTTGAATCAAAAAAAAGAAAGCTGAAGAATATTTTTATTGATGATATTTTTTTCGGTAATTGTTTTGGCTAAGCTAAGAGCAGTTTCAAAATGCTGATGCGCTTTTTTATTGTCAACATCAGTATATAAATTTCCCAGTAAAGAATAATAGAAATGATTATCGGTTAAATTGAGTTTTTCGGCTTCAATAATTGCTTCTTTTTTACCATTTACTTTTGATAAGGCAAAAGTGCGGTTTAAAGCCACAATTGGTGAATATTCTAAAATAATCAGATTATTGTACAATTCCAGAATATGCTGCCATTTTTCGGGAGAATCTTTTTTCTGTGTATGCCAGTAGGCAATTCCGGCTTCGAGATGGTATTTAGAAAGTTTGTTTCCTGACGAAGATTTGCTCAAAAAATAAGTTCCTTTATCGATCAGTTCCTGATTCCAAAGTAATTCATCCTGATCCTGATATAAAATAATTTCTCCATTTTCTGAAGTTCGCGCTTCAAATCTTGAAGAATGAAAACACATCAAAGCCATTAAAGCATTCGTTGCAGGTAAATTGGTACTTTCATTCTGAATCAATAAATAGGTGAGGCGCATCGCTTCGGCACAAAGATCTTTGCGTAAAGTAGTATTTTGCGATGTAGAATAATAACCTTCAGAATACAGCAGATAAATCGTTTTTAAGACCGTCTCAATTCGTTCGTTAATTTCTGCCGAATTGGGATGCTGAATTTTAATGTTTTCTTCTTTGAGTTTTTCCTTGGCACGATTGATTCTTTTGTAAATTACTTCTTTATTAGATAAAAAAGCATCTGATATTTCATTGATTCCAAAACCGCATAATAAGTTTAGCGCCAATGCAATTTGAGCTTCATTTGAATTACAAGGATTACAAACTGTAAAAATCATTGCCAATTGGCTATCGGCAATATTTTGTTCCGATAAATCAATTTCTGTTTCCGGATTATTAAGAGGTGTGTTGTATTTTATTTCGGTTGCAATTTTCTTTTCAAAAACATCATTTCGTTTAAAATAATTCTTGGTTTTATTTTTCGCAACCGTATAAAGCCAGGCAGTCGGATTATCCGGAATTCCTTTTATTGCCCAGGTTTCTGTTGCGGCCAGAAAAGTATCGCTCACAATATCTTCGGCAATTTCGATATGATGAATACCAAACAGATTACTAAGTACCGAAACTATTTTCTGATATTCTGTTCTGAATAAATTTGGTATGAGTTCTTTTTCCATCATAAATATAAAATTTCAAATTTTTTAAATCCCAAATTCCAACATAAACTGCGGTTATTGTAACCGTAAATCTTTGTCAAAGTTTAAAACTTTGACAAAGATGCCTAAACTCTTAAAAAAATTCCAGTCTTCTATAATTGGAATTTGGAATTTAAAATTTGGAATTTAACTATTCACCGCCATTCTAATCTCCACATTTCCGCCTAAATTCAAAACAGGGCAATTTTGTGCGATTTCGGCAGCTTCGTCATAATCCTTTGCTTTTACAGTAATCATTCCGCCAATAGATTCTTTGATTTCTACGTACGGACCATTTGTTACGTTTTTGTTATTGGTTACAATTTTCCCTTGTCCGTCCCAGCGTTGTAAGGGTCTTGCCAGTTTATCTTGTGCAGCCAGACTTCCGAACCAATTTTGCCATTGCTGAAAATGCTGTTGCATTTCTTCCGGAGAAGGCTGTATTTCTTTAGTTGTAAAATCTCTTCTGAAAATTAATAAAAACTCGTTCATTGTTTTATGTTTTTAAATTAAAAATTTAGAATTCAATATTAAAAATCTTTTTAATAACTATGTATTGAATATTTTTTCACGCAGATTTAAAAAGGATTTAAGCAGATTCAGGCAAATAATTTTCCAAACTTAAATCTGCTTAATCTACCAAATCTGCGTGAAATATTTTTTTTCAACGTAATCTTTGGCTTATATTTTTTATGCAGATTTAAAAAGGATTTAAGCAGATCTACTCAGATAATTATCCAATTTAAATCTGCTTAAATCTGCAGAATCTGCGTGAAATAAAATTTTTATTTATGTTTGAATAATTTAGACAAAGACTGTTTTTACATTGAAGACATAAATTTACTATTTTACCTCATATAAAAAACAGCTTGATTTATTTATCCAAATTGCCCAACTCTGTAAGAACCTACATTGTTTGGAAAAGCAAGATTTAAACGGTTCCATGTATTGATTGTTGTAATAGCCAAAGTAAGATCGATCAATTCTTCATCAGAAAAGTGTGCTTTTGCATCATTATAAACATCATCAGATACATGACAAGCGGTTACGGCTTCTGCATAGGCAAGAGCGGCTCTTTCTTTATCTGTATAAAAAGGAGTTTCTCTCCATGCACTTAAACCAAACAAACGTTGTGGGGTTTCGCCTGCCGCCAAAGCTTCTTTTGAATGCATATCCAGACAATAAGCACAACTATTGATTTGTGATACTCTAAAATCTACTAAATCGATAAGTGATTTTTCAAGACCTGATTTTTTTAAATAAACAGTAATTCCAAATAAAGGAGTTAATGCTTTTTGACCTTTTTCGAATAAATTAATTCTAGTTTCCATTGTGTATAATTTTAAATGTTATACCCTAATGACAACCGAGCTTTCAGAATTGGACAAATTTTCAGAAAAAAAATAAAAAAATATTTCAAACGACATTTTTGATAGGAACAAAATACGGTTTTAATTCTAAAATTACCTGTGTTTACTAGTGTGTAAAGTGTATACTGTACCCTGATTTGTGTAAAATTTACACACAAGCTTTTATCGCGAAACCAGGTAAACAGCTCTATAACAGCGAAAAAGCATAATGGCATAAGGGTTGCTTACTGAGATAATGTGATTCTGTATACAATTTTAATAAAACAGGGTACAATTTAATTAAAAGCCATTTCAGATAAAAAATAAAGTAGACAAACATGGAAAGTGAAACAATTATCTCAAAACAATTTTATTCTTCAAGTGACACCAGTAATGTAGAACAAACTTTAAAAAGTTCCATTTTTCGCATTAATAACGACACTACCACTAAAAATATTGCACGAACATCAAACCCATTAAATTTATTTGTACTTGCGGGTACTTTTATCTTAATGTTTGCAGGTGCTTTTGCAGTTTATCTATTACAAGACGACTTTGATCAGTTTCAATTAGACAGAATCAATTCAACATGGGGTTATCCTTTTTTAATTGTAACCATATTATTGTTTTTCTTTCAAATAGGAGCTTTTCTTTATAATGTATATTTATTTTTCAAATACAAACCAATCGAATCAGTTAGTGATGAATTATTGCCAACAACTACCATAATTGTTCCTGCCTACAACGAAGGAAAATTAGTTTGGGATACTTTATTGAGTTTAGCAAACAGCGATTATCCAGAAGAGAAAATGCAGTTATTGGCTATCGATGATGGTAGTAAAGATGATACATGGTATTGGATGCAGCAGGCAAAAATTAAATTGGGAGATCGTTTAACCATTTTTCAACAGCCTGAAAACAGAGGAAAACGTCACGCACTTCACCGTGGGTTTGAATTAGGAACAGGAGAAATCTTTGTAACTGTAGACAGCGATTCTATCGTAAAAACAGATACTTTACGAAATTTAGTGAGTCCGTTTGTTAAAAATGAAAAATGTGGGGCAGTTGCAGGAAACGTTCAGGTTTTGAATAATAAAAAAGCGATTCTTCCTAAAATGTTAAACGTAAGTTTCGTAATGAGTTTTGAATTCATGCGTTCTGCAGAAAGTATGTTAGGATCTGTACTTTGTACTCCTGGTGCTGCTGCAGCTTATCGTAAAACAGCTGTTTTTGGATGTCTTGACGAATGGATCAACCAAACTTTTATGGGACAGCCTTCGGATATTGGAGAAGACCGCGCTATGACAAACATGATTTTAAAACAAGGTCACCACGTATTATTTCAGCGTAATGCTACGGTTTTAACAAATGTTCCCGAAGAATACACAGGTTTATACAAAATGTTCATTAGATGGGCAAGAAGTAATGTGCGTGAGAATATCATGATGTCGAAATTTGTTTTTACAGATTTTAGAAAAGGATCAAAATTCGGGTCAAGATTATTATTTGTAAGCCAATCAACAAAAATGTTAATGTCTTATCCATTTTTAGCCTTCATGTTCTTTTTTATTGCCATTCACCCGGTATTGTTTTTGAGCTCTACATTATTAAGTATATTAATCGTATCTAGTTTTCCGGTGTTCTTTTATGCAAAAAGATATAATTTAAGAGAATCACTTTGGGCATATTCATATAGTCTTTTTTATACCTTCAGTTTATTCTGGATCACACCATATGCAATTGCAACAGCAAATAAAAGAGGCTGGTTAACACGTGGTTTAACCGAACAAAAAATAAAATAAAAACTCTAAATAAAAACTGCATTAAAATTAGAATAGATTATTTGTTTGAAAGACTCCTGCTGATAAAGTAGGAGTTTTTTTATGGAGTTAAAGTATTACAATAGAATTATGAATTATTGAATAAAAAAAATAACCCAAGGTACGTAAAGCGGATAATTATATAGGAATGGATCTATAATTTTGCATCAAATCCTAACAAAAGGTTTCAAATACCCAATCTAAAAAAAATACCATGTCTGATTTTTTAAAACAATTTGGAGCAGATCTTCAAAAAAATGTACCAGGTTTTATTGCAGTCTCTGTAGCTGAAATTAAAAGCGGAATATCATATCACTCACAATCTGTAGTGGCTGATTTTGATCCTGAATTAGCATCTGCCTATAATCTTGAAGTAGTTAAAGCAAAGATGAATGCCATAAAAGCACTAAGTCTGGAAGGACAAACAATTGATAATGTAATGATCACCCTAACATCTCAAATTCATATTATTGATGTATCAGATAATGGAGATTATTTTATCTATCTGGCAGTAGATTCTACAAAGGCAAATTTAGGAATGACAAAATCTATTCTGAATAAATACAAAAAAGAAATTGAAGAAAAATTGTAATACTATTTTTTAGTATTGAAAAGGGAATATCAGTTGGCGTATTCCCTTTTTTTTGCCTAAAATTCAAATATTAATAATGCTGCTTTATTCGGATTGATTTATATTTAATGCGTAAAACATAAATTGTATAAATGGAGTTACGTAAGTTTTTTGAAAAATATCCTGATGAAGAAACCTGTATCGAAGAATTTAAAAACAAACGTCTAGAAAGCGGTTTGGGTTGTAAAAAATGCGAACATAACCAACACACTTTTCGAAGAACTGATTTAAAATTTCAGTGCAGAAAATGTGGCACTCGAATAGGACTTCGTTCTGGAACCGTGATGGAAAATTCAAATTTACCATTTAGGCACTGGATGATTTGTATTGAATTGATGACACTTTCAAAACGAAAATTTTCGGCATTACAAATTCAATATTTATTAGGGCACAAACGCTATGAACCAATTTGGTTAATGGTTCAGAAAATTCATCTCGTCATGCGCTCAAGAGATAAAAAATACAGATTAAAAGCTTATGCTGATTTTGACAGCGAATTTTTGAAAGAAATAGAAAAAAACAGCATTCTTCAAAAAAGAAAGAACAGCGATATTTAGTAAAAAACCAAAAAAAACTATAAAATTTATTCTTTTAGTAAAATCAGGAATTATTTACAACTAAATGTTCTGTGGAGATATTTATTTCGCCCGTTAATAGTTGTATTAATAATTAAATTATTACATTTGGTAAGAGGCAATAAGCATAAAACGTTATTTATTGGCATCATGAATTTTTTATAAAGTAATGCTTAAGTAATACCACAAAATATTAGGAAAAAACATTAGAATGTTGTCTAATAAATTCCAAAAATTTAAAACCAATGGCATATAAAAAGTTTCTCCAAATCGATGACGATTTAGATGATTGCGAATTGTTTATGGAAGCACTTAATGCGGTTTCTCATTCCTCATACACAGGAATAAATGATCCTGTAGAAGCTTACCAAAAGCTTTTAATGATGGAAATAAAACCAGACGTAATTTTTCTTGATCTCAATATGCCTGTTATGTCCGGTTTAGAACTTTTGACCGAAATAAAAAAACAGGACGTACTACAGCAAATTCCAATTATTATTTTTTCGACTTCACAGCTTGAAGATATTAAACGAGAAGCAAAACAGCTTGGGGCACATGATTATATTTCGAAACCAAATAATTTTAACGACTTAAAACAAATTTTAAGAAAGTATGCTTACGAATCAAAGCATTCCTGAATTTTTAGTTTCTTCGAATTATATGATTTTACTCAAAACAGATAACTTAAAAAACTAAGTACAGCTATCTGTTTTTTTTTACTATTTTTATTTACAGAAATAAGTCAAGAGTAATCTATGTATGTTTAATTTTCGAAAATGAAATTATCCACCCAAATCCTTTTAGCATTTACACTCATAATTTTGCTCTCTGTTGCAGACTCATATACCAATTATATGATGTCAAAAAAAGTGCAGTTAAACTCTCATTTTCTATCCAGGTCAGAAGAAATAATCCGTACTTCAAACAAAACCCATAAAGCGATTATAGAAATGCAAAGTGCCTTTAGAGGTTATTTGCTTACAGATGATCGTGTTTTTTTAGATTCTTATTTTAGAGGTCTTAAAATTGTACCGCTTTTAGTAAATGAGCAAAATTTGCGTATTGGTAATGATAATTCGCAGCGCGTTATTTTTGATTCGATTAATACGCTCCATAATAATTGGCTTCATTATTCTGAAAAACTCATTCAGGCCAGAAAACAAAATCCTAATTCTTTTAATAATTTCTTCGAAAATTCACTAAAAAAACACATCGGTAAAAATATCAACGATGAAATCTCCAAAAAGTTCACAAGATTCGACCGAATAGAATATAAAAGAAGAAAACATCATAGTGAAGAGTTACTTATTTCTCTCAGGCACACCCGAATTTTTTCTCTCATTTTCCTCACTTTGACTATTATAGTAGGGATTTCCAGCACGCTTTATATCATGGAAATTACGACCAAACGAATTTCTTCGATGGTTAGTCTCGCCGAAAATATTTCTAAGGGAAAATTCACAAGTATTGAAGATACCAGAAATGATGAATTAACGGCTTTGGCATCATCATTAAACAGTATGTCCGGCAAACTTGATAAAAACATCCACGAACTTAAAAACAGAAACGCCGAACTTAATAAGTTTGCTTATGTCGTTTCTCACGATTTAAAAGCGCCCATACGCGGAATTCATAACGTAATAACCTGGATTGAAGAAGATTTGGATGGAGAACTTTCTCCCGAGTTAAAAAGATATTTAGCTATTATTCCGCAGAAAACCAGAAGAATGGAAGCCCTAATTAATGGTTTGTTAGATTATGCACGACTAAATATTAAAGTTCCGCCAGAACACATTGATACCAACAATCTGGTGCATGAAATTGCAGATTCGATTGTGCCAAGGAATTTCAAATTAGAAATAGGGCATTTGCCTGAATTATTTACAGAACGAATAAAACTCGAACAGGTTTTTGCTAATCTAATTAGTAATGCCGTAAAATATACCACCCGCGAAGATGCCGTAATTGAAATTAGCTGCAGAAAATATTCTCATTTTTATGAGTTTTCGGTAAAAGATAACGGGATTGGTATTGCAATAGAATACCATCAAAAAATATTTGAAATATTCCAGACACTTCGCGAACAAAACGAGCAGGAAAGCACAGGCGTGGGACTTGCAATTGTTAAAAAAATTATCGACGATCAACAAGAACATATTATTGTGATCTCTAAAGTTGGAGAAGGTACAGAATTTATTTTTACCTGGAGAAATAGTTAGAATTATGAAAAAGCCGACCATTTTATTAGTAGAAGATGATGAACTCGACATTATTAGCGTAGAAAGATCATTAAAAAAATTAGAAATTGAGTATGAACTTCATTCCGCTTACAACGGTATCGAAGCCTTAAAACTGTTGCGCGATCCGGACTTAAACCTGAATCCGCAAGTGATTCTTTTGGATATTAACATGCCCAGAATGAACGGAATAGAGTTTTTGAAAGTGCTTCGGGAAGATGAAAAACTGAAAAATTTGAAAGTTTTTATAATGACCACTTCTTCTGAAGGAGAAGATCGGTTTGCGGCAGAAAAACTGGGAATTTCTGGTTATATCATAAAACCTCTAAATTATAATGACAATACCAAAAGATCAGATTCTATGGATGCTTTTGTGCAATTTCATTTAAGGAAGATTTTGATTGAAAGCATGTGAGGAGTTCGATGTTAGGCGTTAGAAGAAAGAAGCAAGATTTTAGAAGAAAGATTTTAGAACAAAGAAGCAAGATTTTAGAGAATAGTTATAAGCTATAAACAATAGATTACAAACTATAAACAATAAACTATTCAGCCAAAAGATAAATTTAATTCATTTTAAGAATTATGAAAAAAACAAATGAAGAGTTCGAAGAATCTGTTTTAACAGATGCTGAATTTTTAAAAATTTTAATTAAAGTTAAAAACGGAAATTTTACACAGCGTTTTCCAACA
Organism: Flavobacterium sp. MEB061; assembly: GCF_000834715.1. NCBI lineage: Bacteria > Pseudomonadati > Bacteroidota > Flavobacteriia > Flavobacteriales > Flavobacteriaceae > Flavobacterium > Flavobacterium sp. MEB061. Next base: position 38,997 of record NZ_JXQR01000013.1, read on the forward strand.
GATCAAAGCGGTGTAAAACGTTCTATTTGTGATACTTTAAATGAAATTATCGACCTTAACGAACGAATGGTTTTTGAGTTTCAAAAAGTGGGAAAAAGCATTGGTAAACAAGGAAAACTAACCAATCGTGTAGCACTTGATGGCGCCAGAGGTTCCTGGAGTTCTTGTGTAGATTCTGTAAATACGCTAATCTCAGATTTGGTGCATCCAACTATTGAGATTGCGCACGTAATTACATCGGTTGCAAAAGGAAATTTGTCTCAGGAAATGCCGCTTTCTATCGAAGGAAACCCGCTTCAGGGAGAGTTCCTCAGAATTGCAAAAGAGGTAAACGGAATGGTAAAACAGCTGAACTTATTCTCAATGGAGGTGACCCGTGTGGCACGTGAGGTAGGTACAGAAGGAAAACTGGGAGGTCAGGCAAAAGTGCGAGGAGTGGGTGGAGTTTGGAAAGATTTGACCGACTCAGTAAATAAAATGGCATCTAACTTAACGGGTCAGGTACGTAATATCGCCGACGTAACAACCGCCGTGGCAAAAGGAGATTTATCTAAAAAAATTACCGTAGACGTAAAAGGAGAAATCCTCGAACTTAAAAATACGATCAATACGATGGTGGATCAGCTGAACTCATTTTCATCTGAGGTAACCCGTGTGGCGAGAGAGGTAGGAACCGAAGGAAAACTGGGAGGTCAGGCACAGGTAAAAGGAGTTGGGGGAACCTGGAAAGATTTGACCGATTCGGTTAATCAGATGGCATCCAACTTGACAGGTCAGGTGCGTAATATTGCTGACGTAACAACGGCGGTAGCAAAAGGAGATCTTTCGAAAAAAATTACCGTAGACGTAAAAGGAGAAATCCTCGAGCTTAAAAATACGATCAACACCATGGTGGATCAGCTGAATTCATTTTCATCTGAAGTTACCCGTGTGGCGGTAGAGGTAGGATCTGAAGGAAAACTGGGAGGTCAGGCGCGAGTGCGAGGTGTTGGTGGAGTTTGGAAAGATTTGACCGACTCTGTAAATCAAATGGCATCCAACTTAACAGGTCAGGTGCGTAACATTGCCGAGGTAACAACCGCCGTGGCAAAAGGAGATTTATCTAAAAAAATTACAGTAAACGTTGCAGGAGAAATTCTGGAACTTAAAAATACGATCAACACCATGGTGGATCAGCTGAACTCCTTTGGTGCCGAGGTAACTCGTGTGGCACGTGAGGTAGGTTCAGAAGGAAAACTGGGAGGTCAGGCAAAAGTAAAAGGAGTTGGTGGAACCTGGAAAGATTTAACCGATTCGGTGAATCAGATGGCATCGAATTTAACGGGTCAGGTACGTAATATTGCCGAGGTAACAACGGCCGTAGCAAATGGAGATTTATCTAAAAAAATTACAGCCGTAGCCGAAGGGGAAATTCTGGAGCTGAAAAAAACCATTAATACGATGGTGGATCAGCTCAACTCGTTTTCATCTGAGGTAACGCGTGTGGCACTTGAGGTTGGTACAGAAGGAAAGCTCGGAGGTCAGGCAAAAGTAAAAGGTGTCGGCGGAACGTGGAAAGATTTAACAGATTCCGTTAACCAAATGGCATCCAACTTAACCGGTCAGGTGCGTAATATTGCCGAGGTAACGACGGCGGTAGCAAAAGGAGATTTATCACGCCAGATTACCGTAGATACAAAAGGAGAAATTTTGGAGTTGAAAAATACCATTAATACGATGGTGGGGCAGTTGAATTCCTTTGCATCCGAGGTAACCCGTGTGGCGCGTGAGGTAGGTACCGAAGGAAAGCTGGGAGGTCAGGCGCAGGTAGAAGGTGTTGGTGGAACCTGGAAAGATTTAACAGACTCCGTAAACCAAATGGCATCCAACTTAACGGGTCAGGTGCGTAACATTGCCGAAGTAACAACCGCGGTAGCAAAAGGGGATTTATCGCTCCAGATTACCGTTGACGTAAAAGGAGAAATTTTAGAGTTAAAAAATACAATTAATACCATGGTGGATCAGCTGCGAGGATTTGCATCTGAGGTTACAAGGGTATCGCGTGAGGTAGGAACAGAAGGAAAGCTTGGAGGTCAGGCGAATGTACCGGGAGTTGCCGGAACGTGGAAAGATTTAACAGATTCCGTTAACCAGATGGCGGGTAACTTAACCGCTCAGGTACGTAATATTGCCGATGTGGCGATTGCAGTAGCCAACGGAGATATGTCCCGAAAAATTACCGTAGACGTTCGTGGGGAAATCCTTCAATTAAAAGAAACCCTGAATACGATGGTGGATCAGCTTCGTGAGTTTGCATCCGAGGTAACTCGTGTGGCGCGTGAGGTAGGTACCGAAGGAAAACTGGGAGGTCAGGCGAATGTACCGGGAGTTGCAGGAACCTGGAAAGATTTAACGGATTCGGTGAATCAAATGGCAGGTAACCTAACAACTCAGGTACGTAATATTGCCGAGGTTACGATTGCCGTTGCCAACGGGGATATGTCCAAAAAAATTACGGCCGACGTTCGTGGAGAGATTCTTCAATTAAAGGAAACCGTAAATACAATGGTGGATCAGCTTCGTGCCTTCGCATCCGAGGTAACTCGTGTGGCGCGTGAGGTGGGTACAGATGGTAAACTGGGCGGACAAGCGTTCGTTCCCGGAGTTGCCGGAACGTGGAAAGATTTAACGGATTCGGTGAATCAGATGGCATCCAACTTAACCGATCAGGTGCGTAATATTGCCGATGTAACCAAAGCCGTGGCAAATGGCGACCTTTCTAAACAAATTACCGTAGACGTAAAAGGGGAAATTCTGGATTTGAAAAACACCTTCAACACGATGGTAGAACAGCTAAACTCGTTTGCATCCGAGGTAACTCGTGTGGCGCGTGAGGTAGGTACCGAAGGAAAACTGGGAGGACAATCAGAAGTAAAAGGGGTTGCCGGAACCTGGAAAGATTTAACAGACTCGGTTAACGTAATGGCTTCGAACTTAACGGGTCAGGTACGTGGAATCGCAAAAGTTGTAACATCGGTAGCAAAAGGAAACCTAAAACAAAAATTATCTATTGATGCCAAAGGAGAGGTAGCTCAACTTACGGATACAATCAACGAAATGATTGATACACTGGCAACTTTCTCTGATCAGGTAACCACTGTGGCACGTGAGGTTGGGGCAGAAGGAAAACTGGGAGGTCAGGCGAATGTGCCGGGAGCATCAGGAACGTGGAAAAACTTAACAGAAAATGTAAATCAGCTTGCAGCAAATTTAACGACTCAGGTACGTGCAATTTCTGAGGTAGCATCGGCGGTAACGCAAGGGGATTTAACGCGAACTATTGGTGTTGAGGCAAAAGGTGAAGTTGAGGCCCTAAAAGATACAATCAACCAGATGATTTCGAACCTGAAAGCAACAACATTACGTAATCAGGAACAAGACTGGCTGAAATCGAATTTAGCGAAATTTACCCAAATGCTTCAGGGGCAAAAAGAATTGAATTCGGTTACCAAAAAAATCCTTTCGGAGCTGGCAACGGTTGTAACCGCACAACACGGACTTTTTTATATTCTGCAGGAAGATGAAAATTTTGATGATTCAAAATTGAATTTGATCGCTTCATACGCTTACATCAAAAGAAAAAATTCGCCAACGCAATACGCAATGGGCGAAGGATTGATTGGTCAGGTTGCGGTTGAAAAAGAAAGAATTATTCTGAGTAATGTTCCTAAAGATTACATCAAAATAAACTCCGGACTTGGAGACGCAAAACCAAAAGACGTTATCATTTTACCGGTATTGTTTGAAGGACAATTAAAAGCCGTAATCGAACTGGCTTCGCTGGATACTTTTAGCGAAACCCACTTAGATTTCCTTGAAGGATTAACAGAAAGTATTGGTATTGTATTGAATACGATCGAATCAAATTCTAGAACCGAAGAGTTATTGGTACAATCACAATCGTTGGCAAGCGAGCTGAAAAGCCAGCAGGAAGTATTGAAAAATACGAATGAGGAACTGGAAGAAAAAGCATTCTTATTAGCGAATCAAAAAGAAGAAGTAGAGCTTAAAAACCAGGAAGTCGAAGTGGCGAGAAAAGCGTTGGAAGAAAAAGCCGATCAGCTTACTTTGACATCCAAATATAAATCAGAATTCTTAGCAAATATGTCGCACGAGTTAAGAACTCCGCTGAACAGTTTGCAGATTTTGGCGAATGAATTAATTGCGAATCGCGACGGAAATTTATCCGAAAAACAAATTCAGTTTGCCAAAACGATCAACTCTTGCGGAGATGACCTTATTCAGTTAATTAACGATATTCTGGATCTGTCAAAAATCGAATCAGGTTATATTTCGGTTGATTATAACCCAATTAGTTTTGATGAAATCAGTCACTTTGTGGCTTCTACTTTCAACCCGATTTCAGAAGCAAAACATTTACGTTTCAATATTATTATGGATGAAAATCTTCCTGAATTGATTGAAACAGATTCGCAGCGATTGAACCAGATTTTGAAAAATTTACTTTCAAACTCATTCAAATTCACCGAAAAAGGAGAAGTAAAACTGAAAATTTACAAAGCAGATAACAACTGGAAAACGAGTAATATAAATCTAGAAAATGCAGAATCGGTAGTTGCTTTCGAAATTTCGGATACAGGAATTGGTATCTCTAAAGAAAAACAAAACATAATATTCGAAGCTTTCCAACAGGCGGAAGGTTCAACAAGCCGTAAATACGGTGGTACAGGTTTAGGATTATCCATTAGCCGTGGACTTTCTGATTTATTAGGCGGAAGTATCGAATTGGAAAGTGAAACCAACATTGGTAGTAAATTTACCTTATTCCTTCCGTTGAAATACGTTCATATTGCCGAAATTGAAAACATTGACGTTACAGAAGAAACAGATCTAAAAGGCCGCATTAAATCGTTGCCGTCAGAAAGATTTAATCGATCTGATATTGATTTGTTTTTTGTCGATGAAGTGGGTGATGACAGAACCGACATTAAACCGGACGATAAAGTATTGCTGATTGCAGAAGATAACTTAACTTTTGCCAAAATCATGCTCGAACAAGCACACAATAACGGCATAAAAGCTATTGTTACCACAAAAGGAAACGATGTTATTGATTTTATCAATCAGTTTCATCCGCACGCCATTACGATGGATTTGAATATGCCGGATACGAGCGGCTGGAAAATTCTGGACAGACTGAAGACTGATTTTAATTTGCGTCATATTCCGGTTTATATTATTTCCGGTGAAGATGAAAGAAACAAAGGCCTTAAACGTGGTGCAAGAAACTTCCTTCTTAAACCCGTTAAAAATGATTCATTAACTAATTTGTTTAATGATATTCACGACTTTAAAAACAGAAAAACAAAAAACCTGTTAGTGGTTGATGACAATGAAGACGACCTTAACCGAATACTCGAAGCTGTAAGCGGTAACGACATTAAAGTTTTAAGCGCAAAAACAGCCAAAGAAGCCGTTGCATTAATAAGCGAAAAATCATTTGATTGTATTATCTTAGATTTGGTTTTACCGGATGCAGACGGTTTAGATCTTATTACTGACCTGGAGAATAACATTGCAGGGCAGGAAACCGCCATTATTATACACTCAGCAGGAGATGTAAATAATAAACAAAGAGCCAGATTAAACAGGTTTGCACATAGTATCATTTTAAAAAGTTTCGATTCTCTGGATGAACTTGTAGATCAAACGGCGTTATTTATGCATCGTGTTCATAAGGAACTTCCGGACGAAATGCGTGAAAGAATCGAGTCTTTCTATTTGAAAGAAGATGTATTACAGGGCAAAAAAGTGCTTTTGGTTGATGATGATGTTCGAAATTTATTTGCGTTAACCACGGCCCTGGAGCGTTACGGCCTTGATGTAATAAGTGCAGAAAGCGGTCAGGAAGCAATTGATATACTAAACAATGACGAAGCGATAGATATTGTTTTGATGGATATTATGATGCCGGAAATGGACGGTTACGAGACCATGAAACGCATTAGAAAAGACGAAAAACATAAAGATCTGACCATTATTGCAGTAACGGCAAAAGCGATGAAAGGCGATAGACAAAGATGTATCGAATCCGGAGCTTCAGATTATATGACAAAACCTGTAAATGTTGAACAATTATCCACGTTGATGCGTGTGTGGCTTAAATAAGATATTCAATGAAAAGTAACATTGCAGATAATCCAATCAAAATTTTGATTGTAGATGACAAAAAAGAAAATCTGCTTTCATTACAGGTAATTCTCGCCGACAGAGGTTACAAATTTGTCGAGGCATCTTCTGGAAAAGATGCCTTGAGAATTCTATTGAAAAATCAGGACTTTGCAATTATATTAATGGACGTGCAAATGCCCCTGATGGATGGTTTTGAAACCGCTGAGCTCATTCGCCAGAGCGATAAATTAAAACATGTTCCGATTATATTCCTGACTGCCAATATGAACGCCAACGAGTATATTTTTAAAGGATATCAATCTGGTGCGGTAGATTATATGATTAAACCGTTATCTCCAGAAATTTTGCAGGCCAAAGTAATGGTTTTTACAGAATTATTCAGAAAAAATCAGGAACTACGTGCCAAAGAAGAAGAAACCAGAACCTTAAACGAAATCATTTTAAAAGCCAATACAAAACTTGAAGCTCAATATGCGGCGATAGAAAAACATGCCGAAGAACTCAAAAAGAAAAATACAGAATTGGATGCTTTTACCTACATTTCAAGTCACGATCTTCAGGAACCATTACGAAAAATACAGACGTTTACAAATCTGATACTTTCAAATGAATATCCAAATTTATCTGAAGACGGGAAAGCAAAATTCAACCGAATTTTGTATTCTACAAACAGAATGAGAGAATTAATCAATAGTTTGCTTACTTTTTCCCGCACCACTATTGTCGACAGGAGTTTTGAAACTATTGATCTGAATAAAATTGTTGCAGATATTCAGGAAGCTTTACAGGAAAATATTGCAGAAAAAAATGCTGTAATTGAAACCGATTTGCATGGATTGGCGTGTATTATTCCATTTCAGTTTATACAGTTATTGGAAAATTTAATTTACAATTCGATTAAATTTGCCAAAGAAGACGAATCTTTAATTATAAAAATTAGCAGCCGTGTAGCAGATGGCTCAGAGTTGGATGAAAAATTAGTACCAAATAAAAAATACTGTCATATCTCTTTTTCCGATAACGGAATTGGCTTTGATCCTCAGCACAATGAAAAAATATTTGGTGTTTTCCAGAAATTGCACAGCAAAGATGTCTACGAAGGAACCGGAATTGGCCTTGCCATTGTAAAGAAGATAGTTGAAAATCACAACGGTTTTATCACAGCAAGCGGAGAACCAATGAAAGGGGCGACGTTTAATATTTATATTCCGCATTGATTATAATTTTTTTCAGGAGCTAATCCCGCTATCCGTTCCAATCTTTTATTTTTTTAAAGAAAAAAAATAAAA